>NZ_JBBIAM010000091.1:0-39672 GCF_054185185.1 Bradyrhizobium sp. UFLA05-153 | reverse complement strand
CCGAGATCTACACGCGTAAGATCGTCGGCAGCGTCAGATGTGTATAAGAGACAGGCCTCCGCCGCCACCACCACCGCCTGCCGCAAAGACCGGGGCGAATATCGGCGGCACGAACAGCGCCACCACACATGCTCCCAGCACGACATACCTGATCAGGGGATTGCTCATGTCTGCTCCTGTGGCCTTGGTCAAGGGAGCCCCGGATAGGTGTTAACCCTGCACTGGCAGTGAATATTCCGGAGGGCTTGTGCGCTCACGCAGACGTCAGTGCGGCGTATGACAGTTACGCTGCCCTAAGCGCACGCGAGCATCAGACGCTGAAGCTACTGAAATGCCACCTCGGCAAAACTGCGCAGCTTACGCGAATGCAGGCGTTCCGACTCCTGGTGCTTGAGCCGTTCGAGCGCCTTCAGGCCGATCTCGAGATGCTGGCTGACGCGCTGCCGGTAAAATGCGCTCGCCATCCCTGCGAGCTTGATCTCGCCGTGCAGGGGCTTGTCCGAGACGCACAGCAAGGTGCCGTAGGGAACGCGGAAGCGATAGCCGTTGGCGGCGATCGCCGCAGATTCCATGTCGAGCGCAACGGCGCGGGATTGCGACAGACGGCGAATGACCGCGGCGCCGCTGATCTCCCAATTGCGGTTGTCGACGCTCGCGACCGTTCCGGTCCGCATCAGGCGCTTGAGCTCGAAGCCGGACAATCCCGTGACCTCCTCGACCGCCTCCTCGAGCGCGACCTGCACTTCGGCAAGCGCCGGGATCGGCACCCAGGGCGGCAGCTCCTGATCGAGCACGTGGTCCTCGCGGACGTAACCATGCGCCAGCACGTAGTCGCCGAGCCGCTGCGTATTCCGGAGGCCGGCGCAATGTCCGACCATCAGCCAGGCATGCGGCCGCAGCACCGCGACATGGTCGGTGACGTTCCGCGCATTGGAAGGGCCCGTGCCGATGTTGATCAGGGTGATGCCCTGATAGCCGGGCTCGACGAGATGGAAGGCCGGCATCTGCGGCGCGCGATCCGGCGCAGTCCCGCTCGTACCGCCGCCGAACCTCGCGTTGCGGGTGATCACGTTGCCCGGTCCGACGAAGGCCTCGATGCCGTCGTCGCCCGATGCGAGCCGCTGCTGGCAGAGTTGCACGAAGGCATCGACGTAGAACTGGTAGTTGGTGAAGATCACGAAATTCTGGAAGTGCTCGGGATCGGTGCCGGTGTAGTGATAGAGCCGCCGAAGTGAATAGTCGACGCGCGCCGCGCGGAACAGGGCCAGCGGCTCCGGCGCTCCGGGCGCCAGCGCGAGCGTGCCGTCGGCGATCGCATCATCCATGGCGGCAAGATCGGGCGTGTCGAACACGTCGCGCATGAGCCGTGTGCCGACCGTATCGCCCGTGCTGATCGCCGCCTCGATGTTGATGTCTCGCCGATAGGCGAAATGAATCGGGATCGGCTCAATGGACTCGCCGATCTCGACCGGCACACCGTGATTCTTGATCAGCAGGCTGATCTGCTCGGTGAGATAGGTCCGAAACACGTCTGGCCGCGTCACACTGGTCTCGTGCACGCCGGGTCCGGCAACGAAGCCGTAGGCCAGGCGCGAATCGAGCCGCGCATGGGTGGCGGTGGTCAGGCGGACGAACGGGTAGAACGCGCGCACGCGCGTCGTCGGCGACCTGCCGCCCAGATAGGCCTCGAAGTGATCGCGCAGGAATTTCGTGTTGCGCTCGTAGATCTCTTCGAGCCGGGCGACCGCAAGGCTCGCATCGGTGAAGGCTTCCGTGGCAATAGTCGGCGGGGTCTGGATCGGGGCGTGATGCATGTGTCTGACGCCGTTTCATGCTGAGTAGTCTGCTCGGAGCCAGAGTATAGCAACAACGGCGCCGCTCATTGCAACTCGTCATTGCGAGGAGCTCTTGCGACGAAGCAATCCAGGCTGCCGCCGCGGAACGATTCTGGATTGCTTCGCTACGCTCGCAATGACGATTGAAGCGGCGCTCCGCCTCACTTCTCCCGGAACGCCCGCATCAGCTGATCGTGCAGCGGCTTCATCAGGTAGGACAGCATGGTGCGGTCGCCGGTCTGCACGAAGGCCTCGACCGGCATGCCGGGGATCAGCTTGACCTCGCCGAGGCGGGCGACCTCTTCCGGCGGCATCGAGACGCGGATGGTGTAATAGCTCTGCCCGGTGCGCTGGTCGGTGGTGACGTCGGGCGAGACGCGGCTCACGACGCCGTTGAGCTCCGGCGTGGTGCGCTGGTTGAAGGCGGACAGGCGCAGCAGCGTCTTCTGGCCGACCTGAAGCTTGTCGATGTCGGTCGGATTGACTTTGGCCTCGACCTGCAGGTCGTCCTGCTGCGGCACGATCAGCATGAGGGTATCGCCGGCGGTGACGACGCCACCGACGGTGTGCACGGTCGATTGCAACACCATGCCATCCTGTGGCGCGCGGATGTCGACGCGGCGGAGCTGATCCTCGGCGGTGACCTTGCGCTCGATCAGCTCGCCGATCTTGTCGTTGGTCTCGCGCAAATCCTTTGAGACCTCGCTCACCATGTCCTTGTCGACCTGGATGATCTGCAGCTCGGTTTCGGTGATCTTGCCCTTGGCCTGGGCGCGCGAGGCGATGTACTGCGCGCGCTCGCCGTTGAGGCGGGCCGAGTCGCGCTCTAGCGTCGTCAGGCGCGAGAGCTGCACCAGGTGCTTGTCATAGAGATCGCGGACACCGGTGAGCTCCTGCTGCACCAGCACGATCTCCTTGTCCTTGGCGGTCTCCTGCGCCTTCAGGCCCTCGATTTCCTCGTTGAGCTGCTGGATGCGCTCACGAAGCTGCGCCTTCTGACCGGCACGGCCATTGACGCGGACGTCGAACAATTTGCCTTCACTGGCGAGCAGTGTCGCCACGTCGGGATCGCTTGCGCGATCGAGCAGCCCCTGCGGGAATTCGATCTTTGCAAGCCCGCGCTGCTCGGCCTGCAGCCGCGCCGCGCGCGCCTGGCCGGCGTCGAGGTTCTTGGTGACGATGGCGAGGTTCGCCTTGGTGACGGTGTCGTCGAGCCGCACCACGATGTCGCCGGCCTTGACCAGGTCGCCGTCGCGGGCGCGCACCTCGCCGACCACGCCGCCGGTCGGATGCTGCACCTTCTTCACGTTGGATTCGACGACGATCTGCCCCGGCGCGATCAGCGCGCCGGAGATCAGCACGGTCGACGCCCAGCCGCCGAGCCCGACGGCGAGCAGCAGCACGATCCCGAGACCGAGCAGCAGGTGAAACCTGATCGACTGCCGCACGCTTCTCTTTGCCGCGGGCTTGGCGCCCGCCATCGTCATCGAGCTCATGGTTTGGCCACTCCGCCTTCGCTGACGATCTTGATCGGCGGCGCCGGCGGGGCGACGCGCGGCTGCAGCACCTGTGCGAGCACCTGCTCCTTCGGGCCGAAGGCCTGCATGCGGCCGTCGCGCAGCACCAGGATCTGATCGACCGCCTCGACGCCAATCGGCCGATGCGCCACGACGACGACGATGGCCCCGCGCTCGCGCGCGGCGCGGATCGCGCGGGTCAGGGCTTCGTCGCCTTCGGTGTCGAGGTTGGAGTTGGGCTCGTCGAGCACGATCAGGAACGGATTGCCGTAGAGCGCGCGCGCCAGCGCCACGCGCTGGGCCTGGCCGGCGGACAACGCCGTGCCCTGCTCGCCGACCTGGGTGTTGTAACCCTCGCGCATCTTGATGATCATCTCATGCACGCCAGCCTCCTTCGCCGCGGCAATGATGGCATCGGAGGTCGCGTCGGGATCAAACCGGCTGATGTTCTGCGCGATACTACCGCCGAACAGCTCGACGTCCTGCGGCAAATAGCCGATGTGGCGGCCGAGCACGTCGGAGGCCCACTGGTCGAGCGCCGCGCCGTCGAGCCGCACCTTGCCGCGCACCGGCTGCCAGACGCCGACCAGCGCCCGGATCAGCGACGATTTGCCCGAACCGCTCGGGCCGATCACGCCGAGGCCCATGCCGGCATTGAGCGCGAACGTCACGTCCTGCACGATGACGCGCTGATCGCCCGGCGGCACGATGCTGACGCCTTCGACCGCGAGGCGGCTCGAGGGCGCCTGCAACTGGGTCGGCATCGCCTGGGCCGGAATCTGCTCCAGCAGGCGGCTGAGCCGCTGCCAGCTCTGCCGCGCGGCGACAAAGGACTTCCAGTGCGCGATCGCGAGATCGACCGGCGCGAGCGCGCGCGCCGAGAGGATCGAGCCCGCGATGATGATGCCGGCGGTCGCCTCCTGATGAATGACGAGATAGGCACCGACCGCGAGCACGGCCGATTGCAGCATCATGCGCAGCACTTTTGCGATGGCACCGAGACCGCCGGCGACATCGCTGGCGCGCTGATTGCCGGCGAGATATTTTTCGTTGGCCTCGCTCCAGCGCTGGTTGAGCCGGCCGGCCATACCCATCGCCACCAGCACCTCGGCATTGCGGCGGCTGGAAGCGGCGAGATCGTTGCGCTGTGCGGCGAGGCTCGTCGCCTCGCGTGCGGGCCGGCGGGACATGAACTCCGTCACCAGCGTGAGGCCAACCAGGATGATCGCACCGACCAAAGCCGTGACGCCGATCAGCCAATGGAAGGCGAAGCAGATGGCGAGATAGAGCGGCAGCCATGGCAGGTCGAAGAACGCGCTCGGTCCCATGCCACCGAGGAAGGAACGGACGTTGTCGAGGTCGCGCAGCGGCTGGAGGCCTTCGTTGCGGTTGCCGGCCAGGAGCGGCAGACGCACGATGGTGTCGAACACCCGCTTGTTCAGGGCCTCGTCGAGCGCAGTGCCGATACGGCCAAGGATGCGGCCGCGTATCAGGTCCAGAACGCCTTGCGCGATGTAGAGACCGCCGGCGAGGATGATCAGGCCGACCAGCGTCGGGATGCTGCGGCTGGGCAGCACCCGATCGTAGACCTCCAGCATGAAGATCGACCCGGTCAGATAGAGCAGGTTGATCATGCAGCTCATCAACCCGAGGCCCAGGAACGCAGCGCGACAGGCACGCAAGGCATTACCGAGTTCGGAACGGCGCAAGCCGGGAACCGCTGCCATCAGTCGCTTCTCATCGGATGAGGGGTAAAACCCCTGATTTCACAAACTAAATTTGGGGTACTCGACCCGGATTAATATCGCGTTTGTGGCTGTCGTCCAATGCACGACAGTTGATCAACAATCTCTGGCTCAAAACCTCTAGCGCAGCCGCGCTGCGGCGCAAATCCGGAATTCCACAGTTTTTGGAGCTGCCGCGACGAATTTATCATCGCGGCAGCCGGTTTTTCGCAGGAACCGCTAGAGCCGCCCGCCGCCGCGCACCAGGCGGACCACCAGAAGCAGAATGATGGCGCCGATTGCGGAGTAGATGATCTCCGAGACCAGCCCCACGCCGAGATGGATGCCGAGCCGCGGGAACAGGAAGCTCGCGACAAACGCGCCCGCGATGCCGATCACGATGTCGCCGATGATGCCGAACCCGCTTCCGCGTACCACCTTGCCAGCAAGCCAGCCGGCAACCAGGCCGACGAACAGGATGACGATGAGGCTTTGGCCAGAAATGTACATAAGTTGAAGTCCCTCTCCGTGAATGGGGGCGCATGGAACCCTCCCCGGGATGAATGGGAACTGAATGCCTGTCACGTCTCCCCAGGAGGTCTCACCCCGACAAAATGTCGAAAACAAACCAATGCAAAGTAGAACCGGCCTTTGGCTGGACGCGCGCGGTGGATCGCGGCAACTGCGTGCTGGTGCTTGAGATTTTTGAGGTGAGGAGCAATTTCAAAGTGAGGGGCACACCGCTCTCTCATTCCCTCCCCCCTTGCTGGGGAGGGGGCAGGGAGGGGGGGTGCCACGAACGCTGACCTCTCCCGGGGCTACCCCCTCCCCGCGCAAGGGAGGGAGTGCAGTGTGCACGTGGCTGGGCTTGAGATCGAAGGGAGCAAGCTACGAAGCGACCGTCGCCGCCTCCGCGAGCACGCACCTCGCCGCCCTGCCGGGTCCCACCTGCACGTTCGCGGGCAGTTGCTCCAGGCACTGCGGCTGGGCGACGGCGCAGCGGGGGGCGAAGGAGCAGTTGCGCGGTTTCTGGCCAAGCGAGGGCGGAGTTCCGGGGATGGTCTCGAGCCGCGCGCCGCGCTTGGCGCCGTGAATGGTCGAGGCGAGCAGGCCCTTGGCGTAGGGGTGCACCGGCGCGCGCACGATGTCGCGCAAGCTCCCCTGCTCCACGATCTGGCCGGCATACATGACCGCGACACGATCGCAGATCTCGATCGCCACGCCGATGTCGTGGGTGACGAAAATGACGGACATGCCGAACTCGCGCTGCAGCTCGCGCAGCAGCAAGAGGATCTGGATCTGCACGGTGGCATCGAGCGCGGTGGTCGGCTCGTCCGCGAGCAGGATCTTCGGCCGGCAGGCGAGCGCCAGCGCGATCATCGCGCGCTGGCGCATGCCGCCGGACATCTCGTGCGGATAGGCATCGAGCCGGCGCTTTGCGGAAGGGATACGCACGACCTCGAGCATCTCCAGCGCGCGCCCCCGCCCTTCCGCATAGCTTTTGCCTTCGTGACGCACTACGCTCTCGGCGATCTGCGCCCCGATGGTGTAGACCGGATCGAGCGCAAGCGCCGGCTCCTGGAAGATCATCGACACCGTCTGGCCGCGGAATGTAGAGAGCTCCTCCTCGCCCATGGCGAGCACGTCGCGGCCCATGACGTTGACGGTGCCCGAGATCTGCGTGCGCTTCTTCGGCAGAAGCCGCATCAGGGCGCGCAGCGTCACGCTCTTGCCCGAGCCGGACTCGCCGAGCAGGCCCAGCACCTCGCCGTCACCGAGCGAGAGATCGAGATCGTTCACGGCATAGACCGTGCGCTCGCCGGTGAAGCGGATGTTGAGGCCTGAGATCTCGACGAGCTTTGTCATGACGGCAGCTTCGGCACCTTGGCGTGATAATCGGTCGCGCGCTGGAACGTGGCGCCGATGGTGAGCAGGGTCGCTTCGTCGAACGCGCGACCTATGAGCTGCATGCCGACCGGCAGGCCGCCTTTGGTGAAGCCCGACGGCACGACCAGCGACGGCAGGCCGAGATAGTTCACCGGACGGGTGAACAGCGTCAGCCGCTGCAACAGCGCCGGCGCATGCACATCCCCGCCGACATCGCTCTCGGCGATCGTCGGCGCCGGCACCGGCGAGACCGGCGCGATCACCGCATCGACGCCGGCGATGGCCGCGTGATGGGCGGCAAGCGCAGGTCCGCGCCAGCGCATCGCTTCGAGATAGGTGATGGCGGGGACCGCAAGCCCGTTCTGGAGACGCATCAGCACCTGCGCGCCATAGTCCTGCGGACGTTCGATCAGCCAGCGCTTGTGGAAGGCGGCGGCCTCCACCGCCAGCACGAGCTGGCTCGCCGCCTGCAATTGCCGCTGATCCGGCAGCTCGACCTTGACGATGTCGGCGCCCTCGCGCTTGAGCACGGCGATGGTCTCGTCGAGCACGCGCGCCACTTCAGGATCGAGATCATCGACATAGAAGGATGTGGGCACGCCGATCTTGAGGCCCTTCAGCGAGCCTTGTGTCGCGGCAACGTAGTCCGCCACAGGCTCGGCGCTCGCTGTCGGATCCTCAGGATCAGGACCCGCCATCAGCGCGAGCAGCAGCGCGCAGTCCTCCGCGGTCTGCGCGAGCGGGCCGACGGTGTCGAGCGATTGCGACAGCGGCATCGCACCGGCGCGGCTGACGCGGCCCCATGTGACCTTGAGGCCCGTGACGCCGCAGAAATTCGCGGGCATGCGGATCGAGCCACCGGTATCCGAGCCGAGCGCGGCGAAGGTCAGCCGCGCCGCGACCGCCGAGCCCGAACCCGACGACGAGCCGCCGGTGATATGCGCGACATTCCAGGGATTGCGCACCGGACCATAATGGCCGTTGTGACCGGTCGGCCCATAGGCGAACTCGGCCATGTGCAGCGTGCCAAGCCGGACCTGGCCGGCATCCTTCAGGCGCTGGAGCGCCGTCGACGTCGTGGTGGCGACATAGTCGCGGCGGATCAGCGAGCCGCAGGTCACGACTTTCCCTGCGTCGTAATACATGTCTTTGTGCGCGAGCGGCACGCCGTGCAGCGGGCCGCGCACCTCGCCTTTGGCGAGCGCCTCGTCGGCCTCTTCAGCCGCCTTCAACGCAGCCTCCGACTCGATCGCCATGAAGGCGTTGAGATGCGGCTGCCACTGCGCGATGCGATGCAGCAGCGCGCGCGTCACCTCGTGCGAAGACAACTGCTTCATCGCGATCGCGCGCGCGACCTCGGTCAGCGTCATCAATGCGGGTTCGGTGCTCATGCCGGAACCTTCGTGGTTTGCGCCAGCACAAAGAGAGACGGCTCGAGATCCATCGGCAGCGTGCCGGCGATGGTCGCAAAGCCGTCGAACACGGGACCCATGTTGTTCGCGATACGAACCGCGATCTCGTCCTCGACGGGGACGCCGGCTGTGTCAGCCATGGCCTTGATGTCTTTTGCGGTCGGTCTTGTCATGCTGCTCCCTCTTGCGGCGCGCGGCTGTGGCCCGATCCCGGTATGGCCATATAGCAGGCGGCCTCGTGGCCCATTGTATCGAGCGCGGTGAGCTTTGGCGTTACTTTTGCGCAGAGCGGCTCCGCGAACGGACAACGGGTGTGGAAACGGCAGCCGGAGGGCGGATCGATCGGGTTGGGCGGATCGCCCGAGATCGGCGGCGTCTCGGTGCGCTTGTCCGGATCGGAGGACGGCATCGCCGCCAGCAACGCACGCGTATAGGGATGGGCGGGCGCGTCCCAGACCGCATCGACCGGGCCGAGCTCGACGACCTCGCCGAGATACATCACCAGCACCCGGTCGGAGATGTAGCGGACCACGTTGAGGTCGTGGCTGATGAAGAGATAGGTGAGCCCGAATTCGCGTTTGAGGTCGGCTAGCAGGTTGAGCACCTGCGCCTCGACCGACTTGTCGAGCGCAGAAACGGCCTCATCCAAAATCACCAGCCGCGGCGACAGCGCCAGCGCCCGCGCGATATTGACGCGCTGGCGCTGGCCGCCGGAGATCTCGTGCGGGTAGCGATTGGCGAAATTTTCCGGACGCAAGCCGACCTTGCCGAGCAATTCGCGCGCGAGCGCCCGGGCCGCGCCGTCGGTCATGCCGTGGACCTTGGGGCCGAACGCGATCGATTCCTCGATCGTCAGGCGCGGGTTGAGCGAGGCGTAGGAATCCTGGAACACCATCTGCATGCCCCGGCGCAGCTCGCGCAAGCTGAGCGCCTGGCCGACGGTCATGCCGTCATAGATGATGTCGCCGGCATCGCGCTGCATCAGATGCATCAGGAGCCGCGCGGTGGTCGACTTGCCGCAGCCGGATTCGCCGACGATGCCGACGGTCTCGCCCTTGGCAACGGAGAAGGACACGTTGTCGACGGCACGCACCGTGCGCTTCGCGCTGAACAGCTCGCCGCGCACGGGGAAATGCTTGGTCAGGCCATTCACCCTTAACAGCGGCTGCGCGACGCCACCGCGATCCTCGACGGGCTCCAGCATGGCAATGGAGGCGTTGGTGTCGATCATGATCGTCGCCCTTCACATCTCCCCATCGGGGAGAGGTCGGCGCGCAGCGCCGGGTGAGGGGCACAGGTCCCTCGATAAAGCGTACCCCCTCACCCAGATCGTATCTGACGATGCGATCCGACCTCTCCCTTTGGGAGAGGTGATCTTCGCCGCGGAGCCAGTGTCGGTCGATGTCGTCATCTCTTAGTTCCTGATGTCCATGGCGCTGCGCATGCCGTCCGAGAGCAGGTTGAAGCAGATCGAGACCGCGAAGATCATCGCGCCGGGCAACGCTGCGACCCAGGGATTGACGTAGATCGCGGTGCGCAGCGTGTTCAGCATCAGTCCCCACTCCGGCTCCGGCGGCTTTGTGCCGAGCCCGAGGAAGGAGAGACCGGCGGCCAGGATCATCGAGACCGAGATCAGGCTGGTCGCATAGACGAAGATCGCGCCCAGCACGTTGCCGAGGATATGCACGCGCATGATGGTGAACGCCCCCGCACCGGAGGCGCGCGCGGCCTCGACGAAATCCATGTTGCGCACGCCGGTGGTGACGCTTTCGGCGACGCGGGTGATCTGCGGCACGAACACGATGGTCAGCGCCACGATGGAGTTGAGGATGCCGGCCCCTAACGCACCGGAGATGGCGATAGCAAGCAGCACAGAGGGGAAGGCGTAGAACACGTCAACCGTGCGCATGATCGCGGTGTTGAGCTTGCCGCCGACATAGCCGGCAACGAGGCCGAGCGAGGTGCCGATGCCGAAGGCGAGGATCACCGGCAGAATGCCGATGACGAGGGAGAGACGACCGCCATAGATCAGTCGCGCCAGCATGTCGCGGCCGAGCTCGTCGGTGCCGAGCGGATAGCCCGTCGTGCCGATGTGGCGCAGGCGGCGAATCATCGAGCCCTTGTAGGGGTCCTCGAGGCCGAGCCACGGCGCGAGCAGTGCGGAGAGGAAGATCAGCAGCAGCACCAGCGCGCAGGCCATGCTGACCTTATCACGCATGATGCGGCGGCCCACTGTCGCCCAGTAGCCGCGCGCTTTCGTCGCGGGTGCGGCCTGAAGCGCTGCTTCGCTGGTGGCTGACAACGGAAGCTCGCTCATCGGCTAGCCCCGCTTGATGCGCGGATCGATCGCGGCTTGCGCGATGTCGACCAGCAGATTGAGAAAGACGAAGAACAGCGCCAGCACCAGGATCGTGCCCTGCAACAGCGGCAGGTCGCGCTGGAAGATCGCGGAGTTGAGCAGGAAGCCCGAGCCCGGCCAGGAGAACACCGTCTCGATCAGGATCGAGCCGCCGAGCATGTAGCCAAGCTGGAGGCCCATTACCGCCAGCGCAGTGGGCGCGGCGTTCTTGATGACGTGGCGGAACACACCAGTTTCGCGCAGGCCTTTTGCGCGCAGGGCCTCGACGAAATCCTGGCTGAGGATGTCGCCGGTGAGCGCGCGCACGGTTCGGGTGACGATGCCCATGGGAATCACGGATGTCGTGATCGCCGGCAGCACGAGATATTGCAGATGCGCCCAGTCCCAGGCCCATGCGCCGGAGCCGCCGGGGCCGGCGCCGACCGCGGGCAGCCAGTTCAGTTCGACCGAGAAGATGATGACGAGCAGCATGCCAAGCCAGTAATGCGGCACCGAGACGCCGGCGATGGCAAAGGATGTCGCCAGCTTGTCGATCCAGGTCTCGCGGAAATAGCCGGCGATCAGGCCAAGCAGGATCCCCATCGTGAAACCGATGATGGCAGCCGCGATTGCAAGCGTCACGGTGTTGCCGACCGCGCGCATCACCTCAGCAAGTACGGGCCGTCCCGTCGCAATGGAATTACCGAGATCGCCGTGCAGCGCGCGCAGCAGCCAGAGGCCGAACTGCACCGGCAGCGGCCGGTCGAAGCCGTAGGCCGCACGCAGTTGCGCCGCAAGCTCCTGTGACGCATCGGCCGGCAGCACGGCGACGAGCGGATCGCCGGGCGTGATGTGCACCAGCAGAAAACACACCAGCGCCACGCTGATGACGATCGGGATGACGTAGACGATGCGTCTGGCGATATAGGCGAGCACTGGTCTTCTTCCTTCCTTCTCCCCCTGTGGGAGAAGGTGGCGCGAAGCGCCGGATGAGGGGTTCTATCCGCGGGTACTGTCGTTTCAAATGCGAGAGGGTCATCCGCGGAGAGAGACCCCTCACCCGGCTTCGCTTTGCGAAGCCACCCTCTCCCGCAAGGGGAGAGGGTGCAGCGAGCGTGTTGCGCGAACTACGGCACCATCGACACCGGCGAGAAGTCGACGAACCAGCTCTTGGGCTGCACGAAGCCCTTCACCTTCGGGCTCATGGCGCGCGGGGCGACGTCGTGGGCGACGTAGAGAAAGGCGGCGTCGTCGACGGAGGCCGCGTGCAGCTCGGCGAGTGCGGCGTCGCGTGCGGCGGGATCGAATGTCTGCCGCGCCTTGGTGACCAGCTCGTCGAATTTGGGGTTGTTGATGTAGCCCCAATTGTTCGAGAGGGGCGGCGCCATTGACGACTGCAGGAAGCGCACCAGGGCGAAGAACGGATCCATCGCCGCATAGGTCACATTGACCGCGTTGGAGCCGTTGGCGGAAGCATCCTTGGCGCCGCGCCGCCAGTTGTTGACCAGCGTATTCCACTCGATGACGTCGAATTGCACGTCGAAGTAACATTCGGCGAGTGCCTGCTGGAGATATTCGTTCATCGGCAGCGGCATCATCTGGCCGGAACCCGAGGCCGAGGTCTGGATCTTGACCGCCACGTGCTTGTTGGGACCATAGCCCGCCTCTGCCATCAATTTCAGCGCGGCCGGCTTGTCATACTTGATCAGGAAGGTCGGATTACCGCGCCAGGGATGGCCGGGCTCGAAGGTCCCGGTCGCCGGCACCATGTATCCGCCGAGCAGGCCGTCTCGCAGGCCCTCCCGGTCGATACAGAGATTGGCCGCTTTGCGGACGCGGATGTCGCTCCAGGGCGAGCCTTCGACCCGCGAGAACTGCCACGGCCAGACATGGGGCTCTTCGTTGGAGTAGATGACGAAACCGCGCTGCTTGATCTGGGCAATCGCGTCGGGCGCGGGCGCCTCGACCCAGTCGACCTGCCCCGACAGTAGCGCCGCGGTGCGCGCATTCGCCTCCGGCATCGGCAACAGCACCATGCGGTCGACATGTGGAACGCGTGCCTTGTCCCAGTAGTTTTCATTCCTGGCGAGCTCCAGCCGCTCGCGCGGCGTAAAGCTCGTCATCTTCCACGGACCGGTGCCGGAGGCATCGCGTGCAAATGCTTCCCATGCGGCGGCCGATTTCGCCTTCGCATCAGCGCCGCTGGCGGCGTCATAAAGCTTCTGCCATTTCGCAGGGCTCGCCATGAACAGATTGGAGAGATTGATCGGCATAAAGCTGTCCGGCTCCTTCGTGGTCAGCTCCACCGCCAGGTCGTCGATCTTGCGAGCGGACAGCAGCGTCGGCATACGCGAGGCGGTGAGGCCGACCTGGCTCGGGTCGTATTGCAGGGCATCCTTGTTCAGCACCTTGTCAACGTTCCACACCACAGCATCGGCGTTGAAGTCGCTGCCGTCATGGAATTTCACGCCAGGGCGCAGCTTGAAAGTCCACTTCTTGTGATCGGTCTCGTCGACCTTCCACTCGGTCGCAAGCCCCGGGATCAGCACGCTCGGCTTGTCGGCCGAGGAGAGGTCCCACATGGTCAGTGCGTCGTACATGGTGAGGCCGGTGAAGCGATTGCCTTCGAATCCCTGATCGGGCTGGCCCAGCGTGCGCGGAATATCGGCAGCGGTCATGCCGATGCGCAGCACGGTTTCGGCACCGGCCGCACGCGGCCAGGCCGCGGCGGTCGTGAACGCCAGCGCCGCAATCAATGCTGCGCGGGTGGTTTTATCGATAAGCATCGCCTCAATCCTTTTCCGGCTTTCGATGATTATTTTTGATGCAAGCCTATGCAATGGCTGTGCCAATGGGGAAACTTATTCTGCAAATTGCCCCTGTGACGACAAGTCCTTGTGATGCTGCGCAGGCGAAGGTGCTACGCTGCCTATTCTGGCATCAAGATTGCAAGTTCGGCTCCAAATTATTCGTTGGGAGCCTTGGTCATGCGCAATCGAATCTCGACCGGTCTCGTCGCGCTTGCGCTGGCGTTCTCCGCAATCTCGGCACGTGCCGAAACCCTGGTGCGTTACGGCATCTCGATGGCGGATATTCCGCTGACCACAGGCCAACCCGATCGCGGCGCCGGCGCCTACCAGTTCACGGCTTACACGATCTACGATCCGCTCGTTGCGTGGGAGATGGACGTCGCCGACCGGCCGGGCAAGCTGGTGCCGGGGCTCGCCACCGAATGGAAGGTCGACAACACGGACAAGACCAAATGGCGCTTCACCTTGCGCAAGGGCGTGAAGTTTCACGATGGCAGCGATTTCAACGCCGATGCGGTGATCTGGAATCTCGACAAGGTGCTCAACGACAAGGCGCCGCAATTCGACAAGCGACAGAGCGCGCAGGTCAAGACCCGGCTTCCTTCCGTCGCGAGCTATGCCAAGATCAACGACGATACTGTCGAGATCACCACCAAGACGGTCGATTCCTTTTTTCCCTACCAGATGCTCTGGTTCCTGGTATCGAGCCCGGCACAGTATGAGAATCTCGGCAAGGACTGGGACAAGTTCGCAAGCCAGCCCTCCGGCACCGGCCCGTTCAAGCTCACGAAGCTCGTGCCGCGCGAGCTCGCCGAGCTCAGCAAGAATCCGGACTACTGGAACAAGAAGCGGATTCCGAAGGTCGACAAGCTCGTGCTCGTGCCGATGCCGGAAGCGCTGACGCGCACCAATGCGCTGCTCGCCGGACAAATCGACCTGATCGAGACGCCCGCTCCCGACGCCGTGCCGCAGCTGAAGGCAGCCGGCATGAGGATCGTCGACAACGTCACGCCGCATGTGTGGAATTATCATTTGAGCGTGTTGCCGGGCTCGCCCTGGACGGACATCCGCCTGCGCAAGGCGCTCAATCTCGCGATCGACCGCGACGCGGTGGTCGGGCTGATGAACGGTCTCGCAAAACCTGCCAAGGGCCAGGTCGATCCGTCCAGCCCGTGGTTCGGCAAGCCGACGTTTGAACTGAAGTACGATCTCACTGCTGCGAAGAAGCTGGTCGAGGAGGCCGGGTACAGCAAGGACAAGCCGCTGAAGACCACCTTCATCATCGCGCAGGGCGGCACCGGCCAGATGCTGTCGCTGCCGATGAACGAATTCCTGCAGCAGAGCTTCAAGGAGATCGGCATCGACATCGACTTCAAGGTCGTCGAGCTCGAGACGCTCTACACCCACTGGCGCAAGGGCGCGGCCGACGAGATGAATTCCGGCATCACCGCCAACAACATCGCCTACGTCACCTCCGACCCGCTCTACGCCATCGTGCGCTTCTTCCATTCGGGCCAGATCGCGCCGGTCGGCGTCAACTGGGGCGGCTACAAGAACCCGAAGGTCGATGGGCTGATCGACGAAGCCAAGCAGACTTTCGATACCGCGAAGCAGGACGAGCTATTGGCGCAGGCGCATGCCCAGATCGTCGACGATGCCGCGCTGGTCTGGGTCGTCCACGATACCAACCCGCATGCGCTATCGCCGAAGATCAAGCAGTTCGTGCAGGCGCAGCACTGGTTCCAGGATCTGACGACGATCGGGGTGGAGTGAGGGGGCGGCGCATGCTGCGTCATGCACTCCGATGTCGTCCTGGCGAAAGCCAGGACCCATAACCACCGGCCTTTGTTTTGCGGAGACTGGCGGTTGACAGCTCGGCACCACAGCTACGCCCTGGGATAATGGGTCCTGGCTTTCGCCAGGACGACATGAATATTGTGCTACTACGATCCTCACTCATGCCATCCGCTACTTCGACAGCAGCGCGTAGGCGCCGTTCCAGTCGTCCGGCGGCGGGTTGGCCTGGAAATACCTGATGCGCGCCTCGTAGAGGCGGAACAGCCTCTCCAGCGTGTCGGCGTCTTCGCTTTTGCGGCCGCGCTCGATCGCGTCCAGCGCGCCCTGCCAGTCGCGGCTGCGGTAGCAGGCGAGCATCTCGATGGTGATGTTGCGCAGGCGCTGGAAGGCGCCAGAATTCATCACGTCCTCGCGGCCGACGACGGCGTAGATGACCTCCGGCTCGGTCTTGCCCTTCACCATGATGAAGTCGAGCTCGAGGATCGCGAACTTGTCCTTCGCGGCAAGCGCGGTCTTCGAGCCGACGATGATCGGGAAGCCGTATTCCTTGGTCTGCCCCTCCAGGCGCGAGGCCAGATTGACGCTGTCGCCGAGTACCGAATAATTGAACTTGAGGTCCGATCCCATGTTGCCGACCACGCCGACGCCGGTGTTGAGGCCGATGCCGACATTGAGCGGAATGTAAACATGGCCGCCGTCGGCGGCTTCCTCCTCGCGCTCCTTGTTGACCTCGTCGATCTTCTCCAGCATGTCGATCGCCGCCTCGCAGGCGTTGATCTCGTGCTGCTTGTCGTCGAGCGGCGCGTTCCAGAACGCCATGATGGCGTCGCCCATATACTTGTCGACATAGCCCTTGCGGGCGAGGATGGCGTTGGTGAGCGGCGTCAGGAAGCGGTTCATCAGCGCAGTCAACCCTTGCGGGTCGTGCTTGTAGGTCTCCGAGATCGTGGTGAAGCCACGCACGTCGGAGAACATGATCGTCATCTCGCGCTCCTCGCCGCCGAGCACGACCTTTTCTGGCGACTGCGCCATCTGCTCGACCAGAACAGGCGACAAGTATTGCGCGAAGTGGCCGCGGATCTGCTTGCGCTGCTGCTGCTCGCGCACGAAGCTTGCAAAGACCAGCGTCAAATAGATCGCGGTGGTCGAGAACAGCGGATAGGTCGGATCGATCAAGAGGCGATAGTGCACATAATAGTACCAGGAGAAGCCGCCCAACACCGAAGCGAACAGCGCGCCGACGCCGACCAGCGTGACGGGCCCGAATTTCGGCGCGAAGATGATCACCAGGAGGCCCATGATGATGGCGGCGAAGAACTCGATCGCGAGGCCGTAATTCGGCTGCGAGATGACCGAGCCGGTCAGCGCGCTTTCCAGCACCTGGGCGTGGATCTCGACGCCGGGCATGGCGGGATCAACCGGCGTCGTCTTGATATCGTTGAGGCCTGTTGCCGAGGTGCCAATCAGCACCAGCCGTTGCGCGATCCGATCCGGCGCAACCCGCCCCTCCAGCACGTCGACCGCTGGCACATAGATCGAGGGATCCTGCGGGGCGAAATGCACCCAGAGCTGGCCGTTCTTGTCGGTCGGGATCGAGAAGCCCTTCACGCCGACGCTGCGGATGCCTTCCTTGTCGGTCTTGACCAGCATGGTGTCGGAGCCGGTAACCACGCGCAGCATCTCGAAGGTCAGCGAGGGCATGATGACGCCCTGTGCCTGCATGATGACCGGTACGCGGCGCACGATCCCGTCGCGCTCGGGCCTGATGGTGAAGAGACCGCGGCCCGCAGCAGCGGCTTCGATCACCGGGACATTGCGCAAGAGGCCAGGGAATTCGTAGAGGAAGGGAAGCGGATCCTCGCCCAGCGACGCCAGCCCTGTCTGCGGCAGCTTCTTGTCAAGAAGCGCATTCGAGTTCGGGAGGCCGGACTCACCCACCACCACGCGCGACGACTTGATCGCCGCGGCAAAGATCTGGTCGTTGCTCGGCAGCGCCTTCAGCTTTTCGCGCGTCGCCTCGTCGAGGCTGCGAAACGTGTCGGCGGCGATGTCGGGGTTGAGCCGGTCGGGCTCAGAAAACACCGCGTCGAAGGCGATCGCGGCCGCGCCGAGCCGCGTCAGTTCGGTGACGAGGTCCGCAATCTTCGTGCGCGGCCATGGCCACTGGCCAATCACCTTCAGGCTCTTCTCGTCGAGATCGACGATGATGACGGGCTTTTGGGTCTTCTGACGGGGGTCGAACTTCTGGAAGTAATCGAAGGTACGGACGCGAAACTCCTCGACGAACCCCGGATCGGCGAGGCGCACGGCGGCAAAGCCGACGAGCAGCGCAAGGCAGACCAGCCGCGCATAGCCGAACCTGCGCGCGAACCACCGCCGCCATATCCTGAGCCGCTTCATACCTGTTGGACTTCCCGTAAACCGACCAGGGGCGATTTTGGATCGTCAGGACGCAAATGGCCATGGCCGCAAGCGACGATCCGGGGATTTTTTGCTGCCCCCGCTACGGAAGAACGAGGCTCGCGCTACGTCGTGCCGTGGTTAGTGACGATGAAATCGCTCGCGTGCAGGTTGCCGGCGGCCACGTTCTTGAGCAGGATCGTCTCGTGATCGTCCAGCGTGATCAGCGTATCGGCGTTCTGCTGCGTGATGGTGAGGTCGGCGACCGAATTGATGGTATCGAACTGGCGCAGGTCGATCTTATCCTGGGTCGTATCGAACCCGTAGACCGTGTGCTGGACGGCGTCCGTCGTTGACGCCGGGCCGAACACGAACTGGTCCTGCCCGCCGCCGCTGATCAGCGTGTCGCTGGACTCGGTGGCGAAGATGACGTCCTTGCCGCTGGTGCCGGTCAGCGTGACCGGACCCGAGCCGCCTTCGTCGAAGATGAAGTTGACGGTGTCGCTGGCGCCAAGGCTGTCGGTCACCTTGAAGGTGATCATGTCGGTATCGGGCGGGTTGGCGCCCGGATCGTAGGTCACGCTGTGGAGAGCCGTGTTGACCTGGTCGAGCGAGACGCCATCGATGGAGGACGGCGTCACGCCGGTGCCTTCCTTCGCGCCCTCGGTCTCCGCCGTCACCGTGTAGGTTTCCGTCGAGGACCCCGAGATCGACAGACCCGTGACCGTGTCGGTATTCGTCGCCTCGTCGTGCACGTGGGTGAAGTGAGTGGTGTCGATCACCGGCGACTGGTGGCTCCAGAGGAGCTTGGTGCCGCCGCTGCCGTCGCTGCTCGTGCTGAAGCCGGTTTCGTTGTAACCGCCGGTAATGGTGAAGTAGTCGCCGTCGCCGGTGCCGTAGTGGACCTCGAGCCCGCTTTCGGTCGAGACCAGCGAAACGTTCTTGGGGTCGATACCGGCGAGATCGATATTGTCGCCGTAACTGAAGCCGGTCACCGTGCCCGTGAAGTGCGACGTAGAGTCCAGATGCAGCGTGCCGACGCCAGAGCCGACGAACTGGATCGCGGAATCGGAGGTGCCGCCGAGTTCGAGGCTCGCGCTCATGATCTGAACCGTGCCGGAGCCGGTGAGATCGCCGAGGATCGTCGTTGCCCCGGTATCGGCAACGAGAACGCCGTGGTTGGCAACCGAGCCGGTGTCGTTGATGGTGCCCTCGAGGACGAGCTTGCCGTAGACGTCGATATGGATGTCGCCGCCGACCGACATGGCGCTCGCGGAGCCGTTGAAGGTCGTGGTGCCCAACACCTCGAAATGGGAATAGGAGTCGGCGGTCAGCGTCGTGCCGTTGATGATCGAGGCGCGCAGCAACGCGACCGAGCCCTCTCCGAACAGGTCGATCTCGCCGTCATTGATCGTGGTGTAGAAGAAGCCGATATGCCCGCCGTCGTCCGCTTCCAGCGTGCCGCCGGCGTTGTCGATGGTGCTGCCGGACAGATTGCCGAAGTTCAAGATCCCATATCGTTCGTCGGCGACGATGGTGCCGGTGTTGACGACGTGCTGGACGGCGTCAAGATAGGCATCGGCGACGTCGATATGGCCGTGATTGACGAGGGTGCCGTTCACCAGCAGAAAGCTGTCAACGCTTTCGTACTCGGAGTCGTAGCCGGTGCCCTTAATGTCGAGCCTGGTCACGCCGGAGAGCGACAGCCCGCCGATCGTGGTGCCGTTGCCGTCCACCGCCAGATCCACCACGCTGTCGGTATCGACCAATGCGGTTTCGGTCGCGGTGGGCGCGTGACCTAGCGACCAGTTGCCATCATTGTTCCAGCTCTGGTCGACGTCCCCCGTCCACACGTCGACATTCGCATCGTCAGCGGCATTCAACGTGATCAGCGTGTGGCCGGTGCCATCATCACTGGCGGCGAAATGCGCGTCGCTGTAGTCGCCGATCAGCTTCACCGTGATGCTGTGGTCGTAGGCATCGCTGACGACGAGGTTGCCGGTCTCCGCGTCATAGGTCGCGGTGGTGCCGCCGTCGAAGGTGATCGTCGACAGGTCCAGCTTGTCGGTCGTGGCCAGTCCCGCAATCGAACCGCCGAAACTCGCGGTATCGATCTGGAGCTCGGCGCCGTCCCCTGAGAAGGTTATGGTCTGCGCGACGGTGGCGTTGACCTCGAGCGTCGCATTGGCGTCGATGGTGACGGAGCCGGAGCCTGACAGCGAGCCGAACAGCGTCATGGTGCCGCTGTCGATCTCGATGCTGCCGGTGTTGGTGATGGCGCCGGTGATGGAGGTCGTGCCCCAGCTCTCGATCTCGCCGGAGTTGGTGATGGCGAAGGCCGCACCATCAGCACCGGAAATCGACGCGCCGTCGTGCAGATCGATCTCGCCGGCATTGCCGAGGGTGGACAGGGTGCCGAAGAAGCTCGAACCGGACACCGTCCAGGTGCCGCCGGCCTCGTTGCTGAAGGTCGCGCCGGCGACCGAGATATTGCCGTTGATGTCGCCGGTGTTGTTGATCGTGACGTGGCCGCCGGTCTCCACGATGGCATAGGTCGTGGAAGTCACGGCACCAGTATCGTCGGGCCCGATGGTGCCGGAATTGTCGATCAGCGCGGAGCCGGTGGCGTTCTCCTGGACGAAGATCGCGGCATGGCCGTCCGCGCCCACGACCGAGCCGGTGTTGGTGACGTGGGTCGAGCCGGTCGCGCCGTCGCTGTTCTGCGTGACGACCATGCCGACCGTGCCGGTGCCGGTGAGGTCGCCGTCATTGACGATGGTGATGTCGCCGCCGCCGGTGGCAAACGCGGACAGGCCGACAAAGCCGGTGGCGTCGCCTTCATTGGTGACGCTGACGTCGCCGCCGCCGTGATCGAAGGCGCCGATCGCGGTGCCGGCGGCCGTAATCGACGACGCCGTACCGGTCATCACCGTGACGTCGCCGACGCCCCAGGTGAAGGCCTCGATGCCAATGCCGGCATCCGCCGTGATCGTGGCGTCGCTCTCGACCGTGACGTCGCCGTTGACCTGGCTGGAGAAGGTGGAATTGCCGCCGGGCTTGTAGCCGGCGATGATCGCGCCTGGCGTGGTTTCGTCGTTGTTCAGAGTGGAGCCGGAATGGATCGTTCCATGCGCCTCGACCGTGATCGTGCTGTCCAGACCGCTCGCGATGGCAGTCGCATAGTTGACCGCCACGATGCCCGAGCTGCCCGACGTCAGCACGTCGCCCGTCGACAGCGACACGTCGATATCGCCGGCGTCGATGCTGTAGGCGAGGATGGCGTAGCCTGAGGTGCCCGTGACGTTGGCGTTGGCGCCGACGGTGACTTCGACATCGCCGGTGCCGCCGCTCAAGGCCTGCGCCCGGATGCCCTGAACGGCGCCGGTCACTGTGGTACCGGCCTCGTCGTTCACGGTCACGTCGCCATTGCCGTAGTTGTAGGCGTGCAGGCCATAGCCGGCCGCGGCCGTGACATTGGCGTAGTTGTTGATGGTCACCGAGCCGTTGACGTCGGTGTTGGCGACCGAGCCCGTCGTTGCGCCGTTGTAGCCAGCCTGGATGCCGGCCGGCGGATTGCCGCTCTGGTTGAGGTTGCTGCCGGAATTGATCGTGCCATAGGCGGTGACGGTGATCGTGCTGTCGCTGTCCGCATCGATCGAAGTTGCCCGGTTGACCGCGACGATGCCGGAGCTGCCGGAGTTGATGAAGGTGCCTGCATCCGTGGTGACAGTCTCGCTGCCGCTGCCGTAGCTGCGCGCACGGATGCCGTAGACCGAGCCTCCGGTGACGTTGCCACCCGCTTCGATGCTGATGTCGCCGTCACCCTTGGTCGTTGCGTCGATGCCGTAGGCGCCGCCCGCGGCGCCGCCGAGCTGCTCAATGGTGATATCGCCGGCATTGGCGGTGTTGAGATTTTCAACGAGCAGGCCAACGGAATTGGCGCCCGTTCCGGTCGCCTTGCCGGTGAGATTGGTCACGGTGATGTCGCCGGTTCCGGTCGCGCTATCGCGCAGCCAGATGCCGTTGCCGTTCAGGCCCGTGATGTCCTTTGTCGCCGCCAGCGAGATGTCGCCGACGCCGTTCTGGGTCACGAAGATGCCGCCCGCTGCGCCCGTCAGCGCGCCGGTCGGCGTGAGCACGATGGCGGCGGCATCGCCGATCGTGCCGCCGCTTGCCGTGAAGTCGAGCGCATCGCCGCTCGCCGTGGTGACGTTGCCAGCGCCCGCGATGGTGAACGTGCCGCCGGACGAGGACTGGCCGGCGATGGTGCCGGTAAAACTCTGGCCCGCGACATTGTCGAGCTGAAGCGTATCGGCGCCGCCGGCAAAAGTGACCGTCTGCGCGTTGGCGCCGGCGAGCTCCAGCGTCGCGCCGTCGTCGATGATGAGCGAGCCGGTGCCGCTGAGGCCGCCGGCGAGATCGAGCGTGCCGCCCTGCACTTCGATCGTGCCGGTATTGGTGACCGCGGCCGTGATGCTGTTGCTGCCGGTGACGACGTAGATATTGCCGGCATTGCCGAGGCTTCCGCCGTTGATCGTAACGTCGGACAGATACAGCTTCGAGGTACCGTCGACCGTCACCGTCCCCTTCGTGTTGGTGACCGTGACCGTACCGAGCTTGAGCACGCCGCCGTTGATCGCCTCGAGCGTACCGGCGTTGATGATCAGATCGCCGGTGATGTCGAGCTCGCCACCATTCGCCTCGATGAGGTTCTGATTGGTGATGGTGTGCTGCACGAGCGGGTCGATCGTCAGCGTCCCGCCGGTGACGTCGATCGTACCGGCGTTGGTGATGTCTGCGCTGTTGATGGCACTGATTCCGGTCGAGACCAGCGTGCCGGACAGCGTCAGCGTGCCGCCGGTGATCTCGGCCTGATCGAGGACCAGCACGCCTTGGTCGTCGACGGTGATGGTGCCGGACGAATTGGCGACCTTGGTCCCCTTGTCCAGCGTCAGCGTCGCACCGGCCTGGATTTCGATGGTCGAGTCGTTGTCGACGGTCTCGTTGTCGAAAGCGACGGTCCCCGTGACGGTGACGGCGCCGGAATTGTCCAGCTTGCCATTGGTCAGGAAACTCGTCCCCTCCAGCACCAACGCGCCGCCGATGATCAGCTTGCCGCTGTCGATGGTCCCGCCGTTGATGTCCAGCGTTGCACCGGCATCGATCTTGAGCTTGCCGCCGGCATTGTGGATCTCGGCCAGCATCTTGAGTGTGCCGCCGGTGAGCTCGATCGTGCCGGCATTGGTGATAGAGGCGCCGATGGCGAAGTCGCCGCCCCCCGCGAGCGTCAGCGTGCCGGAATTCGTCAGCACGCTGGTGTCAAGGATCTCCGCTTTGCCGCCGACGGAAATCGTGGCGCCCACGGAATTGGTCAGGATCGAGTCGGCGCTGAGATTGAGCGCTCCGGCGATCGTCAGCGTGCTCTGGTTGATGACCTGCGGCGCCGTATGCCCGGCGGACGTGTCGAAATCGTTCATGGTCAGCGATTTGGCGAACGCCGCCTCGTCGATCGTGACCGGATAGGACGGCGTCAGGCCGTGCAGCTGATCGGTGATGACGATGACGTCGTCATTGATCGTCGGCACGGTGCCGGTTTCCCAGTTCGCGGCGTTCTTCCAGAAGCCGCCGGGCGGGGACCCGGCCTCGGTCGTCGCGACCCACACCACCGCGGGGCTGTCGGTGCCCTTGATGGTGACGGTGACGGTCTGGGTCGCGGTCGCGCCCTGCGAATCCGTGACCGTCACGGTGTAGGTCAGCGTCAGGACCTCGCCCTTGGGAATGAAGTCGGCGAGGTAGACGGGCAGATCCGCGAGCGACCAGTCGATGACGCCGGCGTCCGTCCCGGTGCTGTCGGTATCGATCGCAACCGACATCGCTTTTTCGAAGATCGCCAGCGGTCCCGGCGGCACGGTGCTGCCGTCCGGCAGGGTCGCGCCGGTCAGTTTCACCGACACCTTGTGGGTGTCGGTGAGATCGACATCGGTGAAGGTCAGCGTCCCCGAGGTCGGCACCTCTGAGGTCAGCGGACCGCCGGGCACGCTGGTGCCGCCCTCGAAGGTGACGGTCGGAACGCTCGAGGTGATCACCGGCGTGTCGTTGGTGCCGGTCACCGTGATGGTGATGTCGATGAAGGCAGTTTCGTTGAAGCCGGCGAAATTGTTGTCGACGCGGACCTTGTAGGTCAGCGTCAGCGTTTCGCCGGCGGCGAGGAAATCGAACGCGTTGTCCGAAACGCTGTAGGTCCAGCTTGCCGAGCCGGTGTTGGTGTTGCCCGAGGTGGGAACGACCGTGATCTTGGCCTCGGTCGCGGCAATGTCGGCCTTTTGCAGGTCCGACAATCCGGCGGTGACGTCGTCGTGATTGGCGCTATGGTAGGTGAAGGAGTCGAAATTCACCTTCACGGTCGGCCGGTCACCGAGGTTGTAGTCTAAGAAGGTGATCTTGCCACCGACCACGTCGAGATCGCTGGTATCGCCGGTCTTGCCGTCGAGCTCAGACAGCGCGAACGCCGCCTTCACGTTGCCGTTGAGGTCGAGGCTGCTCGCGAGCGGCGCGCCGGGAACACGGCTGACGGTCGTCGGTTTGTCGGAGGTATTGGTCGACTGTTCGTTGTTGCCGCTAGTGACTGTGTTGACGAAAGTTACCTGCGCCGTCGCACCGCTTGCCGTCTTAATCAGCAACAGGTTGGCGTCCTGCGTGATCGAATCGGTCGAGTTGTTGGTCAGCTTGGTGTTGGTGCCGTTGTCCGTGAACTTCAGCGAGAACACGTCCGTGATCAGCTTCTGCACGTCCGGCGACAGCAGCGCGTTGGTGACCGAGACGTTGCCGCCGCTGATCTGGATCATCTGCCCCGCCTGGTTGACGGTGGCGATCGGCAGCAGCGTGACCTTGTCGAACAGGATGTAGGAGCCGGTGGTGCCGTCCGGCTCGACCAGCACCTGGAAATTCGCCTGCGGTTGCGGATCGCCGCCGCCCGACGGAATCGAGAAGCTGATTTCCGTCAGCACGGCGGTGCCGCGGATGCCCATGGTGGCGACCGGCGTATCGATCTTCATGTCGCCGTGCTTGGCGGTCTCGCCGGCGACGAAGGTGATGGTGCCCGCGACCAGGCTCAGCAGTGAGGAGTTGCTCGACCCGTTCGGGTCATAGACCATCTCGTTCAGCACCATCCGCGCGTTGGAGGAGAGGCCGAAGACGGTGCCGTCGATGAAGGTGACGCCGAGGGTCGAGTCCGACCCGGTCGAGAGAACGTCGCCCTTCTCGACGTTGTCGCCGTTGTTCAGGATGATCGAGACGCCGTTGCGGACCGCGGTCGCGCTGCCGGTCAGCTTGGTGATATGGCCGATGACCTGCGCGGCGGCGGCGCCACCCGCCGCCTGCGCGTACTGGATGTTGCCGGCGAGCGCATTGACGAGGTCGCCGGTGAGATGGGCGCCATCGGGCGAGGCGATCGCGGCGCGCTTCTCGCCCTTGAAGTAATCGTGAATGACGAACTCGTGTCCGTCATTGGACAGGACGAGATCAACGCCTGCGCGCTTGAAGTCGCCATGGAACAGCAGATTGGGATCGGGAACGAAGAACGCGCCCGGCGGCACGGTTCCATGACCCGAAACGGAAAACGATTCGACATGGCCATCGGCGGGCGCGTGGAAACCCTGGCCATGCAAGGAGAGCGCGGCGTCAAATTTGCCAGCGTAGTTCAACGGGGGAGCACCGCAAAAAGGGTTAATATTTAAAGAAGTATCTGCTGCCTATGCTTGCATATCATTACCAAGTCCTTAGCGAAACCGTCTATTGCTTGAGCGAATCGACACGGGGGCCATACCACAGCCCGCAAGAGACTGCAGGCGAGCAGAGTAGCAAAAGTAATTCCTGTGACATTTACAGGTATATTCCCGCCAAATCGACGGCATTTCCTACAACCGCAAGTATTGCAACGTATAAATCAACTCACGAATACTTACGTCATCTGTCCTTTGCAGTGCCCTGCAACATACTGCGGCAAATACGGAGTTTTAACCGTAACCTGGCTAACAGAAGTGACGCGATAAGCACGTCATTAGTCATAAGCAGCAGATTCGGCCGCTAACTCAAGCCCTGTCCGCAATTGATTCCATTTCGCGGCAGACTGTGGCTTTCCCCGGCTTGGCCGGTAAAATTTTACGTAAACCGGAGAGACCGGTTTCAGCTTGTTCCGCGGTTTTGAGCCCCCCGCGGGGCGCGTTAAGCAGAACAAAACGGCCTCCCCCCACTATCTCCGCACCAGAAACAAAGCCGGCACGTGCGGGTCAGGGGTGTCCTGCCGATGCTGGACAGGGGAAGTCAGATGGAGACCGTTGCTCACTCGCGCGCCTGGCGCGCAGTCCTGTTCCTATGCGGATTGATCCTGCTCGGATCGGCCGCCGACCTTCGCGCCGGCACGCTGCTGTCGCCCGGGTCCGCCGTCCTCGTGCGGAAATCCGCAGAACCGTTCGGCGTGTTCGCCTTCGCGATCTCCGCAGGTCGCGTCCGCGACAAGTGGCTTCACCTGAAGGACAAGCTCGACGACGAGATGGTGCAGCTCGCGCTATGCGACGGCGACCGCGACAACTGCGTCTCGCCGGCTGCATTGAAGCTGCTCGCCATCGTCGACCAGGCGCGCAGCCGCGAAGGTCGTGCCCGCCTCGGTGAAGCCAACCGCGCCGTCAATCTCGCGATCAAGGCGGCCAGTGACGGCACTGACGACGTCTGGAGTTCGCCGCTCGCCACCTTCCAGCGCGGCGCCGGCGATTGCGAGGACTATGCGATCGCCAAGCTCGCCGCGCTCCGCCTCGCCGGCATTCCACCTGAGGATCTGCGCATCGTTTTCGTGCGCGACACGCAAGTCGGCGAGGAGCATGCGGTCGCGGCCGCCAGGCTCGACGGCCACTGGCTGATGCTCGACAACCGCCGCATGGCCATGGTCGAGGATGAGGCGGCACGGACCTATCAGCCGCTGTTCGTGCTCTATCAGTCCGCAGTGCTGAAATATGTCGACGAGCCGGCTTTCGTGCCGGTGAGCAGCCGGACGGCGCAGGTCGCCGCCAACGAGGCACGCTGACGCGGCGAGCCGCGGCCACAAAGCCGTTTCGTCCCGCCGCCGGGGAAGCTAGCATGGCGTATCATGCGGGCTTCGGGGACAAGCGGAATGCGGGCGTTGGTGCTGGCGATGGTTGCGGCGATGGTGCCGCTGATGTCACCTGCGCGCGCGCAGGCGGCCAATCCGGATCCAGCGATCGCCGACAAGCTGCCGCTGTTTGCGAAAAATCACTGCGAGCAGCAACGCGATCCCGCAGGTCAGCTGTTTTGCGGCGATGGCGAGCTTGCCGCAGCGGCCGAGAAACTCGGTGCGGCGATCGAGGCGCGGCTCTCCCGACTGCCGGATCGTCTGCCGGCGATCGAGGAGAACGCGCTGTGGATCCGGCAGCGCAACCTGAGCTGCGGTATCGTCGGCCAGACCGCGGTCCGCACCGACGACATCGATCGCGTGAAGACCTGCCTGCTGAGGGAGACCGAGGAGCGCGCCGCGATCGTGCGCGACCCCGATTTCGATTGCCTCGCGGCCAACACGGCGGCCGGCGCGCTGATCTGTAGCGATCCGGAGCTGGCGCTGGCGGAGGAGGAGCTCAACGGCCAGGTCCTCGGCTTGATCGGCAAGCTGAACCCGAGCGAAGCCCGCTTTGCCTTCGCCGAATACGGCCGCTGGACAAGGGAGCGCGATCGCAAATGCGACCTCGTCGGCAAGGAGAACGTGCCGCTGGCCGAGCTGTCATCCGCGCAAGGCTGCCTCGCCGAATATCTGAACCGAAAGACGGCTGACATCCGTGGCGCCAAGGGCGATCCGAAGCGGGTGTTCGGCCGCCAGATCGCTGCACGGCTGCCTGACACCGATGCCGCCGACTTCTGCGTCGCCAAGATCCATGCGGCCAATTCCTGCGGCGACTTCCTCCGCATCAGTCGCGTGGTCGCGACCGGCAACGACGTCGGGGAGCAGGACGCGAAGGTCACCGCCGACATCGACATGGTCGTGCTGTCGCCCTTCACCACGTGCAGCCCGGTCGCATCGACCTGCACCGGCACCTGCTGGGACCCCAGGTCCGGCAAGGCGCAACCGGCTGCCGCCAAGCAGAACTCCCGGGAAAGCTTCAATGTGACGCGCCGGCTCAGGATCCAGCGAACCTTCGCGTTCCAGAAAGCCGCCGACGGCTGGCGCTGCAGGGAGGACGAACTGGCACCGGTGGAGTCCGGCATCGCCGGCGGGGGATCGTAGCTCGCGCCGTTCTTCTTCCTTCTCCCCTCGCGGGAGAAGGTGGCATAGGCGGCCTTCGGCCGCCGTTCTCAAGAGAACGCCGATGCTTCGCATCGGCTATGGCGCCGGATGAGGGGTTCTATCCACGAACTCAATCGAGCGAGGTTCTCGTGCGGAGAGATCCCTCACCCGGCTTCGCTAACGCGAATCCACCCTCTCCCACAAGGGGAGAGGGTGCACCACCCGTGCGGAGAGAGGCTAAGATCAGAACATCAGATTGTCCTTCACGAGGACCCAGCGTCCGCCCTTGACCTGCTGCACCTGGGTGATGGTGTTGGCGAGGTGATCGGTCTTGGTGAACCTCGTCGGCGGCGAGTTGAAGATGTCGAGGAATTTTTCGCCCGACTCGAGCGAGTCCAGCATCGTCTGTCCCGTGAGATCCTTGCCCGCCTTCTGCGCGTAGAAGGCAAAGGTCATCACCGTGTTGTAGCCGATGATCGCCTGCGTATTGGCGTCCGAATTGAACATCTTCTTGTAGTTGGCAAGCCAGTCCTTCACCGGGCCCTTGGCGCTGTCCTCATAGGGAATCTCGAACTGGGACGCGGCATAAAGCCCTTCTACGGCATCCTTGCCCAGCGCCGGCACTTCCAGCACGTTGGTCGGCGTCGCGCCGAGGAAAGTGACGTCCCAACCGAGCTTCTTCGCTTCCGTCATCGCCCCGATGGTCTCGCGGATCACGGTGCCGAGCAATACGAGATCGCAGCCGTCCGACTTCATCTTGGCGACTTGCGCGCTGAAGTCCGAGGCGCCGCGCTTGTAGCTGGTGATCGAAGCCGGTTGCACCTTCATGGTGGCGAGCTGCCGATTGAAGCCGTCGAGCACGTTCTTACCGTACTCGTCGTCCTGATGCATGATGCAGGGCTTCTGGAAATTCTTCGAATCAATCATGTATTTCAGCGCGGCCCGCGTGCTCTCGACGTAGGGCAGCAGATTGCTGAACTTCAGCCGCTCCTGCGGCTTGGCCGGATCGAACTTGAAGGTGAACTCGGCTGCCGAGAGGGGGAAGAGCTGGAGCACGCCGGCGTCGAACAGGATGTCCTGCGCTGCAAGCACGGTCGGCGATCCCATCGCTCCCACCATAGCGAAGACCTTGTCACGCTCGATCAGCTTTTGCGAGGCCAGCACAGCCTTTTTCGGATCGTAGCCGCTGTCCTCGACGACCAGTCGAATCTTGCGGCCGTTAACGCCGCCTGCCGCGTTGATCTCCTCGACCGCCATCTTCATTCCGTTGGCGACGGGCACGCCCCACCCCTTGATCGGGCCTGACAGATCCTGATGGGTGCCGATGACGATCTCGCCCGCCGAGATGCCTTCATTGGTGAACTTGGTTTGCGCAGCAGCCGGCAAACAGGTGAGCACCACCGCGCTTGCCGCAAGGCCGAACGCCCAAAACGATTTCGACATCGACGTCTCCTCTCCTCAAGGCCCTTGTTGCGCAAAGAACGGGGCCCATCGCTCCTTCGCTTTTTTTGAATGGTTTGCTCACGCCACCGCGCGCTCGCGATACATCGCGTCGATCTCGGCCGCATAGCGCCTGTTCACAAAGCTCCGTTTCAGCTTCATGGTCGGCGTCAGCTCCTCATCCTCGGGCGTGAGCTGGCGTTCGATCAAATAGAATTTCTTGATGGTCTCGACGCGGGCGAAGTTGCCGTTGACCTGTTCGATCTCGCGCCAGATCAGGCCCTGGATCTCGATCGCCCGGCACAGGCTGGCATAATTGGTGAAGGGAATGTCGTGGTCCTGCGCGAATTTCTCGACGTTCTCCTGGTCGATCATGACGAGGCAGGTGAGATACGGCCGCCTGTCGCCGATCACGACGGCGTCGGAGATATAGGGCGAGAATTTGAGCTGGTTCTCGATCTCCGACGGCGTGATGTTCTTGCCGCCGGAAGTGATGATGATGTCCTTCATGCGGTCGGTGATTCTGACGAAACCTTCGTCGTCCATGGTGCCGACGTCACCGGTGTGCAGCCAGCCGCGCGCATCAATGGTCTCGGCCGTCTTCTCCGGCTGGTTCAAATAGCCCATGAACAGGAAGTCGCCCTTGATCAGGATCTCGCCATCGGCAGCGAGACTGACCTCACCCCAGGGCACGGCCTTGCCGACCGAGCCGAGCTTGATGCGCTCGGAAGGCATCATGGTCGCCACCCCGCAATTCTCGGTCTGGCCATAGACCTCGTGCATGTCGATCCCGAGCGCGAGATACCAGCGGATCAGATCCGGCGAGATCGGCGCGGCGCCCGTGAACGCAATGCGGCAGCGATCGAGCCCGATCATGCGGCGGACATTGCGGAACACCAGCCAATAGGCGAAGCGGTTCGCGATCCTGAGCGCAAGCGACGGTGCTGCGCCCTCGAGCCGGCGATCGGTCATGAGGAAGCCGATGTCGACGGCGCGGCGATAGACCCATTGCTGGAACGGCGTCGCATCCTTCAACGCGATGGTAATCGCGGAATAGAACTTCTCCCAAACGCGCGGCACCGCGAGGAAGACGGTCGGCTGCACCTCGCGCAGATTGTCCGGTACGGTCTCGGGGCTTTCGGCGAAATTCATCACCGAGCCGAGTGCCACCGAGATGTAGTAGCCGCCGACCCGCTCGGCGACGTGGCAGAGCGGCAGGAAGATCAGCCGGTCCTCGTCCTCCCTCGCCGGGATGAAATCGTTGGCGTGGCGCATCTGATGCGTCACGCTGCGGTTGGAATGCATTGCGCCCTTGGGCGGGCCCGTCGTGCCCGACGTGTAGACGAGAATCGCCAGATCGCCCGGGCCGCGGCGGTCGATCATCTCGTGCCAGAGCTGCTCGCGGCCGACCATGTGATTGCGCCCGAGCGCGCGGAACTCGTCGATCGACATCACCATGTCGTCGGCGAAGCCGCGCAGGCCTTCCATGTCGAACACAACGATCCTCTCGAGCGTCGGGCATCGCGCGCGGCAGGCGAGGATCTTGTCGAGCTGTTCTTCGTCCTCGGCAAAGATCACGCGCGTAGCGGAGTCGTTGACGAGATATTCGACCTGCGCCGATGAATCGGTTGGATAGATCCCGGACGAGACGCCGGCCGCGCACAAGATGCCCATGTCGGCATAGATCCATTCCGGCACGGCGTTGGCCATGATGGAGGCGACGTCCCCCGGCTTGAAGCCCGAAGCATGAAGCGCGTAGGCGATCTCCTTGGATATCTCCAGCCATTCGCGCCAGCTCGTCGGCTGCCAGATGCCGAACTGCTTCTCGCGGATTGCAGGTCTGTCACCGCGCGCCTCCACCGCGCGCAGGAAACTCTTTGCGATCGTGTCTGCGACTGTCAGCATCGCCGGTCGGGCCATGCCATTCCCTCCTTGTCGCTTCATCCCTCGCGCTGCCGGCTTTGCCGGCGGTCTGTTCGTCAACGAGGAGATGCCATATTTAACGCCACGTTTTCTTCTTTTTCCAGCGCCGTTCGCCCCGCGCGCCAGCCTCCTTGGCACCAAGATAAAATTCCTGGATGTCCTGGGAATGCATCAAGCGGTCGCAGGTGTCGTTCATGACGACGCGGCCGATCTCCAGCACATAGCCGTAATGCGCCGTTTCCAGCGCCACCTTGGCATTCTGCTCGACGAGCAGGATCGACATGCCCTGCTCCTCGTTGACGCGGCGGATGATCGTGAAGATCTCCTTCACCAGGATCGGCGACAGGCCCAGCGACGGCTCGTCCAGCAGCAGCAGCGTCGGCCGGTTCATCAGCGCGCGGCCGATCGCCAGCATCTGCTGCTCGCCGCCGGAAAGCTGGCCGGCCGGCTGGTCGATGCGCTCCTTCAACCGCGGGAAATAGCCGTAGACGCGCTCCAGATCCTCCGTGACACCGTCGCGATCCTTCCGCGGATAGGCGCCCATCATCAGGTTTTCGCGCACCGAGAGGAACGGAAACACCTCGCGCCCCTCCGGCACGTGGCTGAGGCCGAGGCGAACGATCTTGTCGGCCTCCATGCGCTGGATCGGCTTGCCCATGAACTCGATCGTGCCCTTCTGCGGATCGAGAATCCCCGAGATGGTCTTCAGCACCGTGGTCTTGCCCGCGCCATTGGCGCCCAGCAAGGTGACGATGCGGCCGCGCGGCACCTCGAGCGAGATGCCGCGGATCGCCATGATCGGCCCGTAATAGCTCTCGATATTGGAAAGCTTCAGGATGATGTCGGGCGAAACGGCGGCGTCCATCGCGTCAGGCTCCGAGATAGGCGGCGACGACGTCGGGATGCTGCTGCACCTCGGCGGGCGAGCCCATCGCCAGCACCCGGCCGTAGTTCAGCGCGATCACGCGATCGGAGACGCGGTTGACCAGCGACATGTCGTGCTCGACCATCAGCACGGTGATGCCGAGCTCGCTCTTCATGTCGCGGATCCAGAACGACATGTCGTCGGTCTCCTCGACGTTCAGTCCCGATGACGGCTCGTCGAGCAGAATGAACTTCGGTTCCGAGCAAAGCGCGCGGGCAAGCTCGATCACCTTGCGCACGCCGTAAGGCAGACCCGAGATCACCTTGTCGCGATAGGGCTCGAGATCGAGGAACTCGATCACCTGCTCGACGCGGCGCCGGTGCAGCTTCTCGTTGGCGCGCACGCTCGGCAGGAACAACAATTCCTGCCAAAGCTGTGTGGTCGAGTGACGGTGGCGCCCGACCAGGAGGTTCGCGAGCACGGTCGCATTCTCGAACAGCTCGATGTTCTGGAAGGTGCGGGCGATGCCGAGCCTCGCGATGTCGTAGGGCGGCTGTTCCGTGATATCCTGGTCCTCGAAGAAGATACGGCCCGCGGTCGGGCGGTAGATCCGCGAGATCAGGTTGAAGATCGAGCTTTTTCCGGCGCCGTTCGGCCCGATGATCGAGAGGATCTCCCCCTTCTCGACCGCAAACGAGACCGCGTCGACCGCCTTGAGGCCACCGAAATGCAGCGACAGGTTTTCGGCGCGGAAATAGCTCATCGGTTCCGCTCCGACTTCACATAGATCTTCTGGCGCTTGAAGGTCGCGCGCTTGTAGAGCGGGAACAGCTGGAAGAAGAGCTTGATCTTCAGCCAGCGGCCGTAGAGGCCGAGCGACTCGAACAGCACGAACAGCACGATGATGATGCCATAGATTGCGCCCTTCAGGCCGTTGAGCGAGGCGAAGGCCGCGACCTTCGACTGGACGTTCGCCGCGCTCTCGCTACCAGCCCCGAGGGTCGCGGCGATGCCGGCGATGATGCCGGGCATGTCGTCCTTCAGATAGGTCAGGAACGGATCGATCATCACGATGAAGATCGCCCCCAGCACCGCACCGTGCAGGCTGAACGTGCCGCCGATCAGGATCACGATGATGAACTCGATCGAGAGCTGGAGCGTGAACATCTCCGGCGAGATGAAGGAGAGCTTGTGCGCGAACAGCACGCCGGCAAAGCCGGTGATCGCCGCCGAGATCGCAAAGGATTTCACCTTGTAGAGCGCGACGTTGACGCCCATGCTGCGCGCCGCCGTCTCGGAGTCGCGGATCGCAACGAAGGCGCGGCCCGTCGGCGAGCGCAAGAGATTGAGCGTTCCGACGATCGTCAGAATCAGAACGGCCAGGCAAAGGAAATAGAACGTCGGACTGTCGCGCGGCACGGCGACGCCGAGCAGCGAGAGCGTCTTGATGCGCATGCCCTCATTGCCGTTGGTGACGCTTTCCCAGCGCGCCAGAATTTCCTCGACGATGAAGGCGAAGGAAATCGTGGCGATGACGAGATAGATGCCCTGGAGCCGCAGTGCCGGGAAGCCGACCAGCGCGCCGATCAATCCGGTCAGGAGCCCAGCGGCGACGAAATAGACCGGAAACGGCACGTTGTATTTCTGCAAGTAGGCCGCGGTGTAGGCGCCGATCGCAAGGAACGCGGCATGCCCGAGCGAAGCCTGCCCGGTGAAGCCGGTGAGGATCAGCAGCGCCACGCCGACTGTCGCATAGATGCAGACGAAAACGAGCTGGCTCATAAGGTAGCTGGAGAGCACGTAGGGCGCGATGAGCAGCACCGCGATCAGGAGCCCGTAGGAGACCACGTAGCCCGAATGCGGGAACAGGCGGATGTCGTCCTCATAGTCGGTCTTGAACAGGAAGCGCATGGAGTTCAGACCTTCTTGCGCACGTGAAGGCCGAACAGGCCTTCGGGCTTCAGCAGCAGCACTGCCAGCAGCACGATGTAGGGCGCAACGTCCTTCCAGCCTTCCGGCAGATAAAAGCCGGCCATGCTCTCGATGATACCGATCAAGACTCCACCAACGACTGCGCCGGGAATCGAGCCGAAGCCGCCGAGCACGGCGGCAGGAAAGGCTTTCAGCCCGAGCACGAGCCCGACATTGGAGTGAATGAAGGTGATCGGCGCCAGCAGCACGCCGGCGCAGGTCGCCACCGCTGCACTGATCGCCCACACGATCGACACGACGCGCTTCACGGGGATGCCCATGTAGTAGGCCGCGAGCATGTTCTCGGAGCTGGCGCGCATCGCGGTACCGAGCGTGGTCTTGTTGAAGAAGAGATAGAGCAGCGCGCAGAGGATGACGGTTGCCGCGATCACGGACAGCTTGTCATAGGCGAGCACGAGCGCGCCGATGCGCAGCACGCCCTGGCTGAACGGCGTCTCGATCTTGAAGTCGTCGGTGCCCCAGATCATGCCGGCGATCGAGCGCAGGAAGTAGCCGAGCCCGATGGTTGCCATGATGATGGAGAATTGCGGATAGCCGAGAATCGGGCGCACCACGATGCGTTCGGCAAGCATGCCGAACAGCGCCATCGCGGCGACCGCGCCGGCGAAGCCGACCCAGTAGTTCAGGCCCATCATGCCGATGAAGGTGAAGGCGAAGAAGCCGCCGAGCATCATCAGATCGCCCTGGGCGAAGTTGACGACCTCGGTTGCCTTGTAAACGAGCACGAAGCCAAGCGCGATCAGGCCGTAGACGCAGCCGAGTGCAATGCCACTGACCAGCTGCTGAACGAAGTCCAGCATCGCCGAGCATCCTCCCCGATGCGATCCTGCGGCTCTTGGCGGCCGTCTCGTCGCATCTTGTGTCCAGTCGCTACGCGATCATTATGAGTCGCGGAAAGCGCCATTTGCCCGGTGCAATTCAGCCTGAACCGCCAAGCGCTGTCAATAAAACGAGAGGCGGATGCATCCGTGCGGGATGACGGAATTTGTGGCAGGTTAATTCACCGTGCCGAAACATCTTCAGATCAAGGTCGCATGCGATGCGAAACCGTATGGTGTGGCCGTCATGAAACCGGACAGCTCGGCGCTGAGCGTGCGAGGGTTAACGAAGCGTTTTGGCCGCTTGGCGGTCGATTCCCTCGATCTCACCATTCACGCCGGTGAATTCTACGCACTGGTCGGCCCCAACGGCGCCGGCAAGACCACCACCTTGCGCATGGTCGCAGGGCTGCTGCGGCCCGATGCGGGCGAAGTGTCGATCTTCGGCATCGATGCCCTCGCCGATCCGGTGGCCGCCAAGCAGGTGATGGCCTGGGTCTCTGACGAGCCCATGATTTATGACAAGCTGACGCCGCTCGAATATCTCGAATTCGTGGCCGGCCTCTGGGGCATCGCGCCCGCCGCCTCCGAACCGGTCGCGCAGGAGCTGCTGAGCTCGCTCGGCCTTGCGCCGCACCGGCACGAGCGCTGCGAGGGATTTTCCAAGGGCATGCGCCAGAAGGTCGCGCTGGCCGGCGCGCTGGTCCACGACCCCCGCCTCATCATTCTCGATGAGCCGTTGACCGGCCTCGACGCCGTCTCCGCCCGCCATGTGAAGGGCCTTTTGGCCGAGCGCGTCCGCGCCGGCTGCACCGTGATCATGACAACGCATATTCTCGAGGTCGCCGAGCGCATGGCCGATCGGATCGGCGTGATCGCGTCAGGCAGCCTCGTCGCCGAAGGCACGCTCGCCGAGCTGCGCCAGCAGAACGGCCACACCGACACCAGTCTCGAGGATCTCTTCATCGCGCTGGTCACGCTGGAGGCTGCCGCCGCATGAGCTCGGCGACTGCATTATCGTGGTTTGCCCGCCACGAGCTCCGCCTCGCCTGGCGCGAATGGCTCGCGATGATGACGGGCCAGCGCAAGCGGAAGCGCGCGGCGGTGATCGGCCTGGTCGCCTTTGCCGCACTCCTGCACCTGCCGGCCTGGGCCGTGATCGGCCGCTTCGCCGGACTTCGATTGCCGCTCGACAAACCGTCGCTGATCGTAATCACGGCGACGATAGCGCTCGCCTGGTCGCTGATGCTGTCGCAGGCGATCGAATCGGTGACCCGGGTGTTTTACGCCCGCGCCGATCTCGATCTCATCATGTCGTCGCCGGCAACTCTCACCAACCTGTTCTCGGTACGCATCGCCGCGATTGCGCTTGCGATCACGATGATGGCGCTGCTGTTCTCCACGCCCTTCATCGACGTTCTCGTGATCGGCGGCGGGCCGCGATGGCTCGCGGCGTTCGGCGTGGTCGTCGCCATGGGGCTGTCGGCCGCTGCTATCGCAATCGCGATCACGATCCTGCTGTTCAGGTTGATCGGTCCGGCACGGACGCGCTTCATCGCGCAGATCCTCGCCGCGATCATCGGCGCCGGCTTCGTCATCGCGCTCCAGATCGCCGCGATCATCTCCTACGGCACGCTGTCGCGCTTTGCGGTGCTGACCTCTGACGCCACGGCCGCCTATGCCCCCGATGTGGACAGCATCATCTGGTTGCCCGCGCGGGCCGTGATGGGCGACAGCGGGGCGCTGGCGCTGCTGCTCGCGCTCGGCCTCATCATGCTCGGCGGCGTGATGGCGCTGTTCTCGGGCCGCTTCGCCGACACCGCCATCGACGCCGCCGCCCGCGGCGCGACCGGCCGCCGGACCGCGCGCGAACGGAAGTTTCGCACAGGCACGCGGCCACAGGCGCTGCGGCGCAAGGAGTTCATGCTGCTGTGGCGCGATCCCTGGCTGATCTCGCAAACCTTGATGCAACTGCTCTATCTGGCGCCGCCCGCGCTCCTGCTGTGGCGAAGCTTTGCCGACAGCTCTGCGGCGCTGGTGCTGATCACGCCCGTCATCGTGATGGCGGCAGGACAGCTTGCCGGCGGTCTCGCCTGGCTGACGATTTCGGGCGAGGACGCCCCCGATCTCGTCGCGACCGCTCCGCTGTCGCCTTCGCGCGTCATCCGCGCCAAGATCGAGGTCGTACTGATCGCGATCGCCGTGATCTTCGCCCCGCTGATCGCAGCGCTTGCCTTTGCCTCGCCGCTCCAGGCGGCGATCACGGCGGGCGCGATCATCGTCAGCGCGGCGTCCGCCACCGCGATCCAGCTCTGGTTCCGTGTGCAGGCGCGGCGCAGCCAATTTCGCCGCCGCCAGACCTCGTCGCGCCTTGCGACTTTCGCCGAGGCTTTTTCCTCGATCGGCTGGGCAGCAAGCGCCGCACTGCTGCTCGCGTTTCCCCTCGCCGGCCTCATCAGCGGCCTGATCACCGCGGGCCTCGTCGCCGTCACCTGGAAGTTCAGCCCGCGGCGGGAGTGAAGGGCAAAGCCACTCGCATGCTCGGATAATAACGCCAACGTGTTATGCTCGAGCGTGTATTCATAAATCAGAGCGGGGCCGATCCGCCCAGCCTCCAACAGCGCTGCGAGAGCAGACATTCCGGGACCGCCGCTGTGGGCCATCGGCGGAAATGCGAGCTATGGTCGTCGCCCAGTTGCTACATGATGCTTGTCGGACGGGCGCCCCTGGGCTTAGGGCGCCCGTCACCATATTCTACTTGCCAGCGTGCGACTGCATGGCCTTCTCGATCTGCTCCTTGACGGCTTCCAGGTTGAAGCTCGCACCCTTCTGCATCGGTGGAAACTCGATCGCAGTCTGGGCGAGCTTACCCACCTCCTGCTGAACGAACTGGAATCGCCAGAACTCGTAAGCGAACCAGTTATAGAATGCCAATGACCCCTTATCGCCGTTCGGCAAATTTGTGCGTTCGAAGGGATCAAGGCGGAGATTGGTGAGGATCGGCCAATCAACCTTGACTGTGCCGCCCAACCAGCCGCCGGGCTGATCGGTGAAGCGATACTTGAAGTCGTCGACGCGCACCGCGCTCAGTGTGCCCTCCGTGAAATAGAAGATCGCGTGGCGCGCAGACGGGCCTTTTCCGGTAATCAGGTCCATCTGGTTGTATCCGTCGAGGTAGACCTTATAGGTCTTGTCGCCGAGCTGCTTTCCCTTCCTCAACTCGTCGGCGATATTCGGATTGCCGGCGGCGGCGGCAAAGGTCGGAAACCAGTCGAGTCCGGACATAATGCCGTTCTCGACCTTTCCCGCCGGTACCTTGCCCGGCCAGCGGATCATACAGGGCACACGGAAGCCGCCTTCCAGGGCGGTTCCCTTGCCGCCCGCGAACGGCGTCTGGCCGCCATCCGGCCAGGTGAAGTTCTCGGCGCCGTTGTCGGTTGTGAACGCGACGATCGTGTTGTCGTCGAAGCCCTCGTCCTTGAGCTTCTTCATCACGGCGCCGACGATGTCGTCGAGTTGGGCGAACCCGCCCTCGGAAACCGACCAGCCGTTTTCCGAGTTGCGCATGTTCTCGTATTTTTCCGAAAGATGGGTGACGACGTGCATGCGCGTGGGATTGAGCCAGACGAAGAACGGCTTATTGTCCTGCTTCGCCTTGTCGATGAAGGCGAAGGTGGTTTGCAGAATCTCGTCGTCGACCGTTTCCATCCGCTTCGGATACAGGGGCCCGGCGTCCTCGATCCGCTGCTTGCCGATCTTGCCCCAGCGGGCTTGCACCGACGGATCGTCGACGTTGGTCGCCCATGAATGAACCATGTTGCGAGGACCGACCGTGGCCAGCAGCGATTGCGGGTAATTGCGGTGGGCGGGGTCCTCCATCGCGTCGAGGTGATAGAGGTAGCCAAAGAACTCGTCGAAGCCGTGCACCGTCGGCAGAAACTCGTTGAGGTCGCCGAGGTGGTTCTTGCCGAACTGACCCGTGGTGTACCCCATGGATTTCAGCACGGTCGCAATGGTCGGCGCTTGCGCCGGCATGCCGATCGGGGAGCCGGCCTGGCCGACTGTGGTAAGGCCCGTGCGGATCGGCAGTTCGCCGGTGATGAAGTTGGCGCGGCCCGCCGTGCAACTCGCCTCTGCGTAGTAGTCGGTGAAGCGCATTCCCTCCGCGGCGAGCCTGTCGAGGTTTGGCGTCCGGCTCGCCATGATGCCCTGATGGTAGGCACCAATGTTGAACCAGCCAATGTCATCACCCATGATGAAGACGATGTTCGGCCTCTGGCCGGCCGATGCGGGCGCTGGCCCGGTTGTTTGTTGCTGCGCCTGCGCGGGGGTTGTCAGTCCGACGGCCGAAAGCGCCGAAGCCGCGACAAGAGAACTGCCGCTCAACAGCAAGTCGCGGCGTTTCAGTCCTCCGTTGGCCAACTCGATGCTCTCAGGGTTTTTCGAAATCTTGTCATTGCTCATGACGCGATCCTCTTTCCTGTGATGCGCCTGAAGCCGACACGGAGCGGCAGCTTTCCGGGTTGATCTAGATCAAGGATGTCCGCAACGGGTCTTGGTTCGCGGTAGGGATGCCCATTGCTGGACACCCCCCGCGCAGATCCGGACAAGCCCGATTCGAGCATC
>NZ_JBBIAM010000090.1:0-39872 GCF_054185185.1 Bradyrhizobium sp. UFLA05-153 | reverse complement strand
CTATCCGACCTCAGATCGGCGCGCCCAGGAGCTGCCAATCTGGCTGCATCAATACAACTGGCACCGACCCCATGGGGATATAAAATCTCAAACACCAATCAGCCGACTCGGTCTAACCGAGGACAACCTCTTGAGGCTCCACAGTTAGGCGGTGCGCTACCTGTAGACCCCAGCCCTCTGTAAGAGACGAAAGACATCAAGGCGAGTACAGTGCATGCGTTCGGCAATTTCTTCGAGCGAGAAACCCCGGCGCCGTAGTGCCAGCGCCTGCTCGACGGGATCGCTCACCGCATCACCTCGTCGTCTGTCGCGGCTCGCGCCAAGGGGCGCCGGCATCGATGGCGCGCAGATAGCGGGTTGGCGGGCGACGAGACCACTCATCGCACGATGGCCGCCAGTTGGCTCGCCGAGTTGCTCAAGCTGCCCACGGCGTTAATCGCGGTGGCGTTGTAGCCGAGGGCGACGGCGGTGTGCCCTCCCGACACGATGTTGAGTTCCGCGTCCGTAATGACGTGGTCGCGATCGAACTGGTCCGCCAATTCGATGACACGGTTCTCGCGAGGCATTGGTCTGCTCCCTGGTGAAGTGCGGATAACGACATATCAGCCTCGCCTCGACCGTGACGCACAGCACGCAAGCATCAGCGCGGCGCGGCAATTGCCCGCATGGACCCGGCCAGCCTCTAGGCGTTGTATCGAGACGCGCGGAGATCTAGCAACTCGACATAACGGGAATCAACTCATCCGATCACCGCACCGTCTTTAGGCAGTTATCGGTGATGAGAACGCCGGTTGCGCTCCCGCCCCCCGCGAATAGGCAATGGCTCCTCGTTTTTGCAGCCTGTTTGCGACATCCGTGACGTATGTGCGGCGCACACCCAGCATCTCGGATAACAGCTCCTGTTTCAGTAGGAAGTGATCGCTTTCATGCCCCTCTTTGTCCGCGTTCGCGACACGCGACGATTCGACATTGGACGCAATCGACTCCTTCCAATAGCCGACGCGCGTGAAGATGTGCGACGGCATCCCCGCCCGCGCACTCCCGTCGTCGCCCCGTCCCCCAAGGCCCGTATAAGGGCGGCGGCGGGTTCTACCGGCGCAAGTACACCACCCATCCAGACAGGTCCGGACCGCGCTCATAAATCGACGTCGATTAGCGATAAAGCTTTGAAAATGTTACAAAGCCGAAGCGAAATGGGTCTTGATTGGCGGGTTATCGGCGTAATGCATTAGCGGTTGCTGGAGAAGATGATGTGATCGCGAACGAGCAGCTCGACGAACGCACCGTCCGACTGAAGCGGTTGAACGTGCAGCGGGTGCAGCAGTGCCGGGCGCGCAAGCAGGCTGGCGCGCGCATGGTGCGTATCGAGGTCACAGATTGGGCCGAGACGCTCGACGCGTTCGTCCGGATCGGCGTTCTCGCGGATGATGAGCGCAAAGACGAGAGGGCCTTAGAGCGGGCCATAGCGCAACTTTGCAGGGCGGGGTTTCGAGCCGTTGAGGCGCGGCAGAAGGCGTCTGCCTAATTTGCACCGAGTGATGCCGCCAGCGAGCGGGTAGCTCCGTCCTTTGAGCGGCCGAGTGCCTCGCGCGATAGCTATGGTCGTTTTCTCAAAGCTGGGTCGTTTCGGCATCTTCACCGCAATGGGTGCTGCGAGCCAAAAAAAAATCGAAATGGTGCGCGAGTCCGCTAAGTCCGGCGCTGAAGTTGGTTTGTGAATTAGTTTACGCCCGAAAGCCGGCCCGATGCTCTACCTTCACCACGCTCAACTTGGAAAAGGGCATGATCTGTGGGTACAGGATCGGAAGGGCCGAGGACGTGGCTCAAAGATTGCGACCATTCGCTTTAATGACCTCGATCGAATCGCATATCGGATTAAGTCGCTAATCGCTGCGGTCGGTCCGATCCGGCGCGTCTGAGGGAATCTCCGTTAGGGGGCCAAGCGGGTTAGGAAGGCCGTAGGTGGTTTCACCGCGGCCCCCGTCTCGGAAAATGAGCGCCTGTGCTCCTAAAGGCCGGACGGTGTAAGCTAGGACTCCTCGGCTCTTGCGATGAGCGCCGGACTAGAGCGAAACGATAGCGCGCGTTAGCCGACGTTAGCGATCGTGCATTCCGAGGCTAGAAAACAGAAGCGATGGCGTCCCTTCACCCCATTCGGATTACCTGCTCGTTACCTGTAGTGTCGCTCCGGAATGGACCGTCTGCCAGCAGGGGGAGGAACCCAATAGAGAAAGGGGCAGAGGGGAGACCCGCTATATCGGCCTACGGTTTATATAACCGCGGGTCGAGTGCATCGGGGTGGGGCGATTGAATCAAGATCTGCTCGTTCTGTTGTGCGCACGGAACGTACGAGGTGATGGGCGGCTTAGCGCGGCTCGTCTACCCTCTCTTGTAATATACCGAGCGATTTCGCCTACTCGTATCTTCGTCTTCTAGTGTACAGGCGCGATAAGCCCGTCAGTACCCATCATAACCCGTCTCCAGCACAAACCGGCGAGCCAGAAAGATACGTTCAGAAGCCCTTGGATATCAGTCACCAAGGAAATCGATCAGGCATTCGAGGAACGCGGCGTTTCTGTCGTAGATCATCTCCGGATAGTGCTCGTTGAACCGCTCAATTCCGTTGATTCTAATTCGATGCGTTCGCTCCTCTCCTTCTATCCGAATCTCTTGCTCTCCTTTCTTTTTGGAAGCGCCTGTCCGGCGAGGCCTTCTCTCGGTACGATATCTCTGGACGGACTGCTGAACGAATGTGTATGACCGGAAAGTGCGCCGACCGAGCACCTTTGGCTCTTCGCGGTTTTGCCACGAAGCGCGGCGGCGGCCCAGGGAAGGCGCAGGGAAGGCGCAGGGAAGGCGCAGGGGGTGTGTTCGACCTCGCCGGCCTCCTCTCCTAGCCCCTCTCTCAGAAAACGAGCCGGGGCGCTTCTAAAGCCCGTCGGGGTGTAAGCTAGAACGGGGGCTACCTCGTTTCCCTATCGTCGGCGGCTATCTCAAAAATGATACCGCGCCTCAACGAGCGTTCTCGACGCTTATCGGTTCTCTCCGGGCGGAAAGAAGCGAAGCGTCATATCCTGCTTGGTAGCTCGGGGCGACGCGGTTGATCAGATCGCCGCTTGTTCGTGAGCTAGGAAAATTCTGAACCTGTTCGCGGGGAGCCAAGCGTGTTGCTCTTAAAAGTACGGTTGGTACCGAAAAGCAAATATCTGGCCTGAAATCGCAAGCCTTATCACCGCGTGTCCGATATAGGGTTGGGTGCCGCAAGATAGCGTGTTGGCTTCCCACAGTCCAACCGATGAACCGTTACGACATCATATTCATGCTGTCTGTCACTTGGTTCGCTGTGTTCAGCGCGCTGATGATTTGGGTATTCTTCTGGCGCAATGAAAGACGTTCAGGTCGAACTGGAAAAAGCTGCGAACGGATGCCGTCGAATGGGCACTGATCCGCGACCTCGCGACTGATCCGAAGAAGCGTGAGCTTTTCACAAGCTGATTTTCTGGTGCTGGCGTCGGAAGTCTAGCGCGTGATCGTTGCGGATCCGCAAAGCACAGTCTGATGTTGCGCCTTATTTCGTGTGCATTTGGAGCAGCGGCATGCAAACTCGCTACCCCACATTCAAGCGTTGGTCAGCCGAAGACCACGAGCGGCTTAGAGTCCTGGCCGCATCGGGTCATCGTCCCGACCGAATTGCCCACGAATTGCAAAGGACCGAGGCAGCCGTGCAATCGCGCGCGTGGCAGTATAACATTGCCCTGCAGAAAAAGCAGAATAGCACCTAGGCTATAGGTCGGGCGAGAACGTACCGATGCGCCGGAGAGGGGCGGACTGCCCCGTCTTAGCGATGAAGCGGGGTAATGCCCGCGGAGCAAAGGGGGCAGGTCATCGCCATTGGATCGGGTCAACCAGCAATCGGAGGAGGTCACGTGAGGACGTATGGCGCCGCTATTCGATCACCTCATCGGCCCGCCCAAGCAACCCGAGCGGAACTGTAAGGCCAAGTGAGTTTGCAGTTCTCGCGTTGATGACAAGCTCTATCTTTGTAACTTGCTGCACGGGCAGGTTCTCAGGTTTTTCGCCCCTCAGTACGCGCCCAACAAAATCGCCAACTTGACGATAAGCGTCGGTGTAGTTTGGCCCGTAGCTTATCAAGCCACCTTCTGCGGCGTATTCGCGAATGAAATACATCGCGGGTAATCTGTAGCGAGCCGCCAGCGCAATTATCTTCTGACGGTTGTTCAAGAATACAGCATCGCTATGCACAATTAGCGCGCCAGCGCCTTCACCTTCCGCCTTTGCGAAACTCTCATCGAGATCACTGGCACCGGCTACGTTAAGGAAGATCAATTTCACGCCGATCGCTTCTGCCGTTTGTCGCAAGTTCTCATAGGAGAGATCTCCCGATTTGATGGCGGTTTGAGTGTAGAGGAATGCAGTGGTCTTTGCTGTCGGGACCAGTTCGTGAAGGAGCTCCAGCCGCTTGAAGATCAAATCTGGAGCTAGAATAAACACGCCGGTGATATTGCCACCCGGTCGGTTCAGGCTGTTCACAAAGCCGCTTGCGACCGGGTCAAAGCCGGTAAAGAAGATGACGGGGGTCGATGTGGTCGCAGCTCTGGACGCAGAAGTTGCTGGACCCGACATCGCAGCAATGACGGTTACCCGGCGCTGTACGAGGCCAGCGACTAGCGCAGGCAGCCGATCCAACTGATCGTCTGCGCCGTGGTACTCAATGGTCAGATTGCGTCCTTCGACATAACCCATTTCTGCCAGCCGAGCTTTTGCCGCCGCAAAATTCATTCGACCGGCTTGAGGTGATCCGCTTCCAAGAACGCCCACGACTGGTGAAGCTTGCTGCCCTCGCGCCGTGGGTAACCACAGCGCGGCGCTACCAACCGTCAGGATGAAGTTGCGTCGCTTCATATCCATCGCCCCTAGGCTCCAGCTGATGGTATCCGTTCCATTCCGTCGGGCAAGGCGGTGCAGGTCCGCTGCCGGTTAGCGGCGGTCGAGGCAGGTCCGGCCCGCCGTCTCACCGCCGACTGGCGGCGTGACAAGGCTTGAGCGCTGTTCGGAAGACTTGGAGCCAACAGGCTGTGTATTTTTCGCGCGCACATTAACGCCGCGCGCCAATTGGCGGCGACCCGATGACATGCAATAATCCCCGAATACTTGATCAAGTTTAATGAGGTAATTGCGTCATGGGTATTGAAGGGCTGAGCGACGAAAGCGTTTTGCGTCTGTACGAAAACATTAAGCAGCAGGTCTCGGCTGACAATTTCAATGGAGGCCGCCGTCACCGCCTGATAGGTGAGGCCGCCAAGCAGCAGGCCGAGCGGCTGCGAGAAGAAATCGACCGCCGACGCTTGCGGTACAGTCCCATAGACTGGTGAGCACCGACCCGTAAATTTCTCAAGTGGTCCGACCGTCGTCGGTCGGGGAGCAGTCGCTTGCCATGCGAACCCTTGACGATACCAAGCCACCTCCGGCGTGCGAGAAGTGCGCGTGCGAGATGATGCCGGGGGGACGATTGCCGGTAATCGGGAATCGCAGACCCATCCAGGTCTACAAGTGCCTTCCCTGCCGCCGGATCACCTCAGTGCCCGTGAGCTGTTGAGTGCAAGAGCCGGAAGAGCCGATCCGGCATCCATTGCGGTTGGTGGGTTGCTGTAGTGCGTCGCAACAACCTCAACGGCTCGCGGGGGCTTAACCGGGGGTCGTCGGTGCTGCGCCGCGGATTTTTGAGTCAAATCAATCGAGGTAGGCGGTTCATACGACCGCCTGCTACTTACGGCGATCAGTTACCGCATCATGTTATGTGTGCCGGCCCTTTCGATATCTGCCATGACGTCAGGCGTTGGGTGCCGACCGGACGGGGAGTTGCGTGGGGAACGGACATCAGTAGCCGCGGGGGCTGGAGCACTGCCGGACGATCCCATTACTAGACTTCTAAAACTGGCGGCCCGGCACACAGCCCCCATCCAAGGTGTGCCGAGCCCAGCCAGTGTCCTGGTCGTACCGTGACCGGCCAAAATCAATCTGGCCTGCGGCCTTGGCGAGCGCGGCAGCATCGGATTACGATGGCATCAAGCTGGTTTTCCAGGGAACGATCGGCTGGAGAATGCACAAATGTTTACCCGCCTGACGGAAGGGCTGTCGCTCGGTCGCGGCCTGATGCGGGCGCTGATTGGCCTCGCCTACCTCATCATCTTTGCGCCAGTCTGCATGATCGTTGCGACGAGCTTCTTTTCGCAACAGATCATCAGCTTCCCGCCGGTCGGACTGACCTGGCATTGGTACGTAAATGTTTGGCAGAACCCTGAATTCCTGCGCGGGCTCGTCACAAGCCTGCAGGTGGCGCTCTTAGCCGCAGCGGTTGGTGTACCAATCGGCACCGCGGCAGCGCTGGCCATTGTGCGCGGCGAATTCTGGGGACGACACGTGATCAGCACGCTCCTGCTTGCGCCGCTGGCGGTGCCCGGGGTTGTCGCCGGCTCGGGCCTCTACATGTTCTACGTACTCGCAGAAGACGTGCTGGACTGCGATATCAAGGCCACCACGCAAGGCCTGGTTGCGGCCCATATTCTGCTGGCGATTCCCTGGACGGTCCGGCTTGTGGTCGCAAGCCTAGAGGGGCTCGACCGCGCCGCGGAAGAAGCGGCTGCCAATCTCGGGGCGGACCCCTTCACGGTGTTTCGTCGCATCACGTTGCCGATGATGCGTGCCGGCATCGTGGCCGCCGCGATGTTCTCCTTCATCCAGAGTTTTGAGAATCTGGAGCTGTCGCTGCTTCTGGTCGGTCCGGGACGGATCACGCTACCTGTTGCGATGCTCAACTACCTCGAATTTCGGATCGACCCCACGCTCGCTGCTGTGGCAACTGTGCAGATCCTGATCGTCGGTGTGCTCATGGTCATGACGGATCGCTTTGTCAAACTGTCGCGGGTTGTCTGATGGCGAGCCTTGAGGTCGAACGGCTCACCAAGCGCTTCGGTACGTCAATAGCGGTCGATCAGCTTGATCTGTCGGTGCGCGAGGGCGAACTGGTCGCGTTGCTCGGTCCGTCAGGGTGCGGGAAGACCACGACCTTGCGCATTGTCGCCGGCTTTTTGCCGCCAACCAGCGGGCGCGTTTTCTTTGACCGTGAGGAAGTGACGAGGCTGCCAGCCTATAAACGGTCGACCGGCATGGTGTTTCAATCCTATGCGCTGTTCCCGCATATGACGGTCGCCGACAATGTCGGCTTTGGGCTCGAGATGCGCGGGCTCAATGGTGCTGAGCGCAAGATTCGCGTCGAGGAGACGCTCAAGCTTGTCCGCCTGTCTCACCTCGCCGGGCGACTGCCGCGCGAACTATCGGGCGGGCAGCAGCAGAGGGTAGCTCTGGCGCGCGCGCTGGTCATCAATCCAAAGCTGTTTCTCCTGGACGAGCCGCTGTCCAATCTTGACGCCAAATTGCGTGCCGAGGTGCGGATCGAGATTCGCGCGCTGCAGCGGCGTCTCGGCTTGACGACGATGCTCGTCACCCACGACCGGGAGGAGGCGCTGACGATGGCCGATCGCCTGGTCGTGATGGAGGGCGGGAGGGTGCGGCAGATCGGATCGCCGCGTCAACTTTATGACGAGCCGCAAGACGCTTTCGTCGCGGATTTTGTCGGCCGCTGCAATATCCTGTCGGGCCGGCGTGAGAGCGAAACGACGTTTCGCACCGAAAGTGGGCTGCTTTTGCCAGTCGACACCGGCCTCAATGAGAGCAACAATGCCACCGTCTTTGCCCTGCGGCCCGAGCGCATAGCGATCAGTCCGGGTGGCGATGGCGCCATCCACGGGCGGGTCGCGGCAGTGACGTATCTGGGAGCGCAGACCGAATATCATATTCGCGTCGACGGCGAGCTGTTCGTGGTCGTTCGGCAAACGCCGGCAGGCAACGAGTTGCTGGCATCGGTACAGCCGGAAGATATCGTTTCGCTGGACTGGGACCGTCGAACCCCGCGGCTGGTCCCGCACACATCCTCTAACGGGAGGTCATCATGATCACGCGACGTCATTTCCTATCAGCGGGTGCCGGCGCTGCGGCCGCGTTGGGTGCGGGCGTTCCGCAGGCAAGGGCCGCTACCGGCCAGGTCGTGGTCGGTACCTGGGGGGGCGATTATGGGCAATTGTTGAGCGAACTCATCGACAAGCCGCTCCTCGCGCCGATGGGCATCGAGGTGCTGCAGGACGTCGCCAATGCCGATCCCCGCAAAACCAAGCTGCTCGCCGAGCGGCAGAGCCGGCGCGGCTCGATGGATGTCGCCTGCCTGTCGGACAGTGATGAATATCTTGTCGCCGAGCTCAAAGCGTTTGAGTCGGTCGACGACAAGAAGGTGCCGCGGCTCGACCAGGTGTTCCCAGAGCTTCGCACCGAGGCTGCTATCCCCCACATCTATTCGGCGGAGGTTATCCTCTACAACAAAAATCGCGTGCAGGTGCCACCTATCTCCTATGCCGATCTCTGGGATCCGAAATGGCGCGGCAAAGTCGGCTTGGTCGACATTCTGTATTTGGCCAACACCACTGCAGCCGCGCTCGCCGGTGGCGGCAGCGTCAGCAATTTCGATCCCGCCGAAATGAAGCTGATGGAGCTGCGCTCGCTGGACGTGAAGATCTATCCGTCCAACGAGGCCATGGCCGCGGCGCTGAAATCGGAGGAGGTCTGGCTGACCATCATGTGGCTGGCCCGCGGCTACATGTGGAAGAAGGCCGGCATCCCGCTCGCACATGTCGTGCCCAAGGAAGGTGCGGTCTCGATCGTGTTCGAGGCGAGCGTGCCACGCAACGCCAAGAACAAGGAGGGCGGGTTCGCTTATCTCAACGCCATGCTTGACCCGAAGGCGCAGATCGCCTTCGCGGACAAGATGGGCTACGTGCCGACCGTCAGCGATGCCGTCCTCCCCGAGGACATCGCCAAGCAGGTCAGTCTGAGCGAAGCCGAGCGGGCAAAGCTATTGAAGCCCGACTACAAATATCAGGCGGAGCGGTCGCAGCGGACGCTTGATTTCTGGAACAAACAGTTCAAGGGCTGAGCATGGCGCTCTTGGTCGTGCCGGCTTGTCTTCTGGTGTTCGGGCTATTGGTTGGTCCGATGATATTGATGTTTCGGATCTCGCTCAACCGGTTCAGCCCGTCCGAACTCATGATCCAGGCATTCTCGTTCGACAACTACACGCGCGCGGCCGCGGACCCTTACTACCAGGAAATCATCCTGACGACGCTGGGCATTGCGCTGCTCTGCACGGCTTTGACACTGATTATTGCCTATCCCGCCGCCTACTGGATTGGGCGTCTGCAAAGCCGCTGGAAGAGCCTCATCGTTATCGCGACGTTGTTCCCGCTTCTGGTAGGCAACGTCGTCCGCGCGGCGGGCTGGATGGCTCTGTTCGAGCGCGATGGGTTCATCAACACCGTGCTGCTGCGGCTGCGTCTCATCGAACGGCCACTGGAACTGATGTATACGCCAAAGGCAGTCGTGTTCGGCATTGTCGCAGTCGTGCTGCCCTACATGATCCTGATCCTGGCCGCGGTGATCGAGAGCATTCCGCGGGACCTGGAGGACGCCGCCGCAAATCTTGGTGCCTCCGGATTAAGAACCTTCTGGCGCGTCATCCTGCCGCTCTCGGCGCCTGGTGTGGCGGCGGGCTCGATTCTGGTGTTCGTTTTGTGCATGAACACCTATGCCACAGCGGTGCTTCTCGGCGGCCCGCGTTTCAAGATGATGGCGCCTGCGATCTTCGACCAGTTTACCCGAGGCAATAATTGGCCGATGGGCGCCACGCTCGCATTCATGCTGCTCGCGGTGACCTTGAGCTTCACCGTGTTCGGCAGCATCGCCTTTGCGCGGCGCTATCGCAGGTAAAGGCGGCCGAATGGAAATTTGGAATCGGTTGAGAGGAGGAGACCGCCATGGCTGATCAAAAGGATGAAACGGAGGTTCCTCCGGGCGATGAGCTCGCGCGCATCCGCAACAAGGGCGAGGTTGCCATTGTCGCGAAGGCCACCTCTCGCGACCGCGGCATCGGGCCTTTCCAGCGGCTTGCCTTGCGTAGCGCGACCGTCATTGACGGCACCGGGGCTCCCCCGATCGGCCCGATCGACATCATTGTCGAGAATGGCCGCATCGTCAGCCTGAAGAAAGTCACCGGCTATGGCGCCGGTCCAAGCGAGCCCGCGGATCACGAGATCGACTGCCGCGGAAAATGGGTGACGCCGGGCTTTGTCGATTGCCATGCACATGCCGGCGTCGCCTATCACTCCGCCAATGGCTGGGTGCCGCCCGTTGATTACGTCTACAAGCTCTGGCTCGCCCATGGCGTGACCACGGTGCGCGAGATGGGCTCGATGAACGGCCTCGGCTGGGTAATCGACCAGAAGCAGCGTTCGCAAAGCAATACCATTGCGGCGCCGCGCCTGCTCGCCTACGCCTACTTCCCGGCGGTCAACGACATGGTCAAGACCATCTACACGCCAGAGCAGGGTAGGGCATGGCTGCGCGCGGTGAAGGAGCGCGGCGCCGACGGCATCAAGTTCTTCGGCGCGCCGCCCGCGATCATGGAAGCGGCGCTTGATGAGTGCAAAGAGCTAGGCTTGCGCTCTGGATGTCACCACGCGCAAATGGCGGTGACCCGGATGAATGCGCTGACCACTGCGCGCTGGGGCCTTACCAGCGCCGAACATTATTACGGGCTGCCCGAGGCGCTGTACGAGGATCGCGTCGTCCAGAATTTCCCGCTCGATTACAACTATACAGACGAATATTTCCGCTTTTCCATCTCCGGGCAGATGTTCTCGCAAGCCGCGAAGCCCGGCTCGCCCAAATGGGAGGAGGTCCTGGAGAATTTTCTCGGGATCGGCTTCACCTTTGTGCCGACTTTCACGATCTACGATGCCAATCGCGATCTCATGCGCGCACGCCAGGCCTATTGGCATAAGGACTACACCTGGAAATCGATGTGGGACTACTTCACCCCGCAACGAGGCGGCCATGGCTCTTACTGGTATCGCTGGTCGACACAGAATGAGATCGAGTGGAAGGAAAACTACCGGCTCTGGATGGCTTTCATTAACGAGTATAAGAACCGGGGCGGGCGCGTTTGCACCGGCAGCGACTCCGGCTTCATCTACCAGATCTTCGGCTTCGGCTATGTCCGCGAGCTGGAGCTGTTGCAGGAGGCCGGATTCCATCCACTGGAAGTGATCCGCGCGGCGACCTCGCAAGGCGCCGCACTGTGCGGCCTCCAGGATGAGGTCGGCACTATCGATATCGGCATGCGTGCCGATTTGCTGGTACACGACTATAACCCGCTGATTGATTTCAAGTTGCTCTACGGTACAGGCGCTATGCGGTTTAACGACGAGACCAATGCGGTCGAGTGGCACCGCGGTCTGAAATACACCATCAAGGACAGCATCATCTACGACACCGAGGAGCTCCTGGCAGACGTGCGCGAGCTCGTCAAGGCGAGCTGGGAGAACGATATCCCGGAAAAATATGTATCGCGGGACGCCGCACCATGAGCGATGGTTCGCTCGACTTCTTCGTTCTCACGGGATTCCTCGGCTCGGGAAAGACCACGCTGCTGCGCGATTTCCTGGAGCGGCCGGAGGCGGCGGACACGGCCGTTATCGTTAACGAGGTCGGCGAGATCGGGCTCGACGGCGTGATCTTGCGCGAAAGCGGCCAGGATATGCCGATGGCGATGCTGTCCAACGGCTGCGTCTGTTGCCAGATCGGGAGCGACCTTGCGTTCACCATCGACCGGTTGATTAGCGCTCCGCACCCTGATCGCGCAGCTCCGCTGCGCCGGATCATCCTGGAGACCAGCGGGCTGTCGAAGCCCGGCCCCGTGTTGCGGACGCTCGCAACGCTCGCCGAGCATCGCATGAAGGTGGCCGTCGTTGGGACCTTCGATCTCGAGCGGGGAACGCAGGTTGCAAGCTTCGACGAGGCCGTGGCGCAATGGGCGGCCGCGCACCGCATCGTCGCCACCAAGACTGACCTTGTCCGTGCGGGCGATCTCGTCGAAGTGCCCTCGAGGATCGCCGCCATCAATCCGCTCGCTGAGGTGATTGCGCGGGAGGATCGCGCCAGCGCAGTCCTGGCGGCATTTGCGCCGCTTTCCGCCGCGCCGCCGTTGCGCGAAATTGCCCTCAATGCAAGGCGCGTGCATCCGCGCGTCACCCTTTGTGTGGCCCGATCCCTGCGCGAAATCAGCTATCCCGATCTTGCTGATTGGCTCGACAATCTTGCCGGCCTGCTCGGCGAGCGGCTCTTGCGTCTCAAGGGACTGGTGCAGGTGATGGAAGCCAAACAGCCGATCTTGATCGAGAGTGTGGGCACGGTGTTTTCGCCGCCGCGGCTTCTCCAGGTGAGGGGAGAGCACCGCTCCTCTTTCGTCGTTATCATTGCAAGGGACGTAAGCGCGACCGACGTCGAGGTCCAGCCGTTTGGTCTGTTCCAGTTCTCGCCCTGGCAGGAGGCGGACGCTCCGGCGCGCGATCGGTCACGCGCCATCAAAGCCGAATGGGTGGTGTGAAGCGCAGAGTGGGACTGCCGCTTTCAGATTTGCCTAGCGGGTGCATTCGGTGACTATGTGGCGAACGGCCGCTCGATTTCCCTTTTCGGAATTCCCCTGCTGGAAAAGGGAAGGTCCGTTCGTTTCCAGCCCTAAGGAACTTCGCGTAAGCACGAATATCGATCATCGGCGCAGTCGCCTCGGCCTGGAGGCGGGCAATCAATTCGAGCAGGAACGCCGTCGCCGCTCGGCGACTGGGATCAAATCTTCACCCTGTCCTTGCCTCCGTAAAAAGCGCCATGCGCGGTCCGATATGAGTTGCGCCGTGTCCTGCGCCGTCAACTAGGCCGCTTCGCAGCGGCCCGCCCATTTGGAGCGACCATTCGCTTTCGCGGCGATTGATCTCGTCGCGCGTGGCGGTTTCGACATGAGCCGTGCTCGACATTAATAATCTTCGCGGTCATCAGGCATTTAGCGTTACCGATCAACTTTCGGCGGAAAAGGATACCCTTTGTATTTTACACAGGTTATGGCTCTGTGATCCTGGCCCGCTTTGCCGATGGGAGAAGCCTTTCGACCTACTAAAGGTGGCTAAAGATGTCGTGAAACTTTGCCATCGCGGCTGAACTGGTAAAGTCATCATGGTGCCCGTGGGTAGTTCGCACACACTTTGGCGCCATCCCCGTGCGCCTCGCAGCGCAATATTGTCGCCGAAAAATATTGCAAGAGACAGACGGGTGGCGTGCGCTGCTATTCCGTCGTCCAGTTTTGATCGTGAGTAGCCGACTCATCCCCTATACTGGACAGGCCGACCTACCTGCGGCACCTTGCGATTGGTAGGAATTAAGAGGCGCGATGGCATGCGCTGCTTGGTTTGCGGCACAGACAATCCTCCCGAAAACCGCTACTGCCACAGTTGCGGGGTGCCATTTTCCGTGCGTTGTACCAACTGTGGTCATCAAAATTGGCCGACCGCGCGTTTTTGCGGCTCTTGTGGCTCTTCGCTGGAATCGAGGCCGCTCCGGACCCGGCCGGGGCGGGGGCCGGTTGGCGAACGCAAGCAGGCAACGGTGCTCTTTGCCGACATCGTGAGTTCCACAGAACTGGTCGTCGGCCTGGATCCAGAGCAGGCAATGGAGCGCTTGCGGCCAGCGGTGTCAATAATGTGCGAGGCGGTTGCGCGCTACGAGGGCACGGTCGTCCGCACGCTGGGCGACGGCCTCATGGCGCTCTTCGGCGCTCCCCTAGCGCAAGAAGGTCATGCGCTGCTAGCTTGCGAGGCAGCTCTCAGCATGCAGGAGGCATTTCCACCCAATGAAGGAGGGCTGAGGCTGCGGGTGGGAGTGCATTCAGGGGAAGTAGTCTCGGAGGTACCCGCCGGCGAACTGAGCACGGAACGAGGAGCCCACGGGTCGACAATTCATCTGGCCAGTCGCTTGCAGCAAATCGCCGAGCCGGGCGGCATTTGTCTCACCGAGGACTGTTATCGGTTAATTCGTTCCTACTGTGACGTGCGTCCGCTGGGTCGCCACGCGTTGAAGGGTTTCCCCGAACCCGTGGAGATCTACAATCTTCTCGGATTGAAGCCTGCTGTCGCTAGCCAGCAGTTCCGCGGCGCGAACCTGACGTCATTTCGCGGCCGCGATCCCGAGATTGCCCTGCTTCAACGCGCACTGCGGAACGCCGAGAATGACGACACGAGAGTGATCGGAGTTTCTGGCGCCCCCGGCACGGGCAAGAGTCGGCTCTGCTTCGAATTCGCTCAATGGTGTCGAAGTCGCCTCATCCCTGTTTTCGAAGCCCGCGCGCTGCTTTATGGACATGCAACCCCTTTCCAGCCGGTCCTGGAATTTCTCCGTCTCTTTTTCCGGATTGCCCCAACCGATGATGCAACCATTGCCCGAGACCGCATCCGCGAGCGCCTTTCAACCATCGGCCGGACATTCGAGGCAGATTTGCCGCTCGTATGTGAATTTCTTGGCGTATCCGACGAGGAAAGCGCGCCAGTTTTGCTGTCACCGAAGGCTAGGCATGGGCGGCTGCTCGATATCATTCGTCACATGGTTAGGGAAAGCGGCACGACCACGTCAGTCATTATCGTCGAAGACCTGCATTGGCTAGATGAAGCAAGCGAAGACTTTGTCGGCACGTTGGTGGACGCCGTTGCAGGCACCCGGACGATGCTCCTACTCACCTTCCGGCCATCCTACGTTGCATCATGGATGAAGTGCTCATACTATCACCAGACATTCCTCGCTGACCTCACGCCGACAGAAATCATTGCACTTGTCAGGGAACTGATCGGCGATCGATCCGAATTGCATGACGTGCGTCATCGAGTGGCGGAGAGAAGTGGCGGAAATCCGTTCTTTGCCGAGGAACTTGTGCGCTCGCTCGCGGAGAATGGCAGCATTTTCGGTGACCCAGGCAATTACACGTTTGGCTTCATAGCTGCCGCGGCCACGCTTCCTACCACGGTCCAAGCTGTTATCGGAGCGCGCATCGATCGACTTGGTGAAGCCGACAAAGCGATTCTGCAGGTTGCCGCCGTGATAGGCGAGGAGTTTCCGCGGGAGATGCTTGAAGAGCTTGCGCCCGCACCGGCCAGGGAGATCGAGAGCATTCTGGAAGGGCTGTGCGACGCCGAATTGCTGAAAAGGCAGGCCGCACCAGATGGTCGCTGGTATGCATTTCGACATCCCCTTATCCAAGAAGTCGCTTACGCCGCTCAACTCAGGGCGCGTCGCAGCGCACTCCATGCTTCAGTCGCTGATGCCATGCAGCACTTCTATGAGGATCGGATCGATGAGTTCTCCGGCCTTATTGCCTACCACCATGAGGCCGCAGGTCAGCTTCTCGAGGCCGCAAATTATTCAGCGCGAGCCGCGATGTGGGTCGGCTCGACCCATTCCGCACAAGCGATCAAACATTGGCAGAAGGTGCGCACGCTCCTACAGAAACAGCCCCGATCCGAGGCAACTGATGAACTGAGGATTATGGCGAGCGGCCAACTCGCGTGGCTCGGTTGGCGGGAAGGTCTGACAGCAGACGAAGCCAAGCCGTTCATCGACGAAGCGCTGACCTGGTCTCGGGAAACCGATAACACGATGATTCCGCTACTGCTGCTCGTCGACGGCCGGATTACTATCACGAGTGGCGGCCCGGCCGACTCGTACGTCGAACTTGTCAAGGAGGGTCTCTCGCTTTTGAGGGAAGATAAGGACATTGGCCGAATCGCAACTCTGAACGTTTCACTGAGCCAAGCCTATGGTTGGGCAGGCATGCTGAACGAGGCGCTCGCCGCGAATAGCGCCGCGATCGAGGGGATTGCCCGGATCGAGAAGTTCGATCATCAATTCTTGGGATACAACGTGGAGCACTGGGCCATGGGCCTGCGCGGACGCATCCTCGTCCGACTCAGTAAGTTCGCGGAAGCCGAAAAATGTTTCGATCTGTTATTGGGAATCGAAGAGAACCTCCTCGATCCGACAGCTCGATTAATCCCGCATTTGGGTTACGTCGATTTGGCCTGGTGTCGTCGCGATCCCGCACTCGCAGAACGCCACGCTTGGCATCTCGCGCAAATCGCCGAGAAGCATGAGAGCCCTTACCTGCGAGTCTTTGCGTTTGCCTGCAGCGGAACCGCCAAGAGTGTCGCCGCGGACTTCGCGGCCGCGGCGCGCGACTTTGTCGCTGGATTAGAATTTCTGCGGAAGACAAAGGCCGCGATGGAATATGAGCCCGAAATATTGGCAAGTCTTGCGGATTGCCATTACCAAAGCGACGAACCGGGGCGAGCTATAGAGATCGCGAAAGAGGCAATTAGAATCGCACAGCAGCGAAATGCACGCCTCCCCGAGTGCCGCGCCTCCATCACCTTCGGGGAAGCTCTCATTGCCGAAAGTGGCTTCAGCGCGATCGATGAGGCTGAGGCACTGTTCGGACGCGCTGAGGAACTCATCCGAGTAACGGGGGCTTGCATCTACGAACCGCTGTTGGCTCGGGCCCGGGAACGAGCCTCGGTTAATGGGCTATCTCCCGTGTGCGGACCAGCAACGTGAACTCGCGGAGACCATAGTCTGCGATGACCTGGGCCGATGATCCGAGTTGGTTCTCGCAGAATCGGATCCAGGGGTTTGGCGTCGTACAATACAGGTCCTCTGGATTTTCATTGAACGCGCCAGGTGTCATGAAGTTGACCGCGAAACCCCATCGGCTACTTGCATGCATATCAACCAGGGTTTTGCCGATATAGCGTTCCCACTTATCGAGAGGGTGGTCTAGCTTTACGTTGAAGATGCCGCTCGCCACCGAATAGTCCGTTATGCGTGGACTCACCCTGGCGACCATGAAACCTGCGCGGCTGAGGTCACGCTGTAAGCTATCGGCGTGGTGGATCATGGCTGGTGAGACATCGAAGCCCAAATAATCGATATCTGTCTCGGAATGGTATTTGGTGAGATAGGAAAAAAGTGCACCGTAGCCGCAACCAACGTCGTTCAACGCAAACGGCGCCGAGAAGTTACATATTTTCAGAAGCTGCAAAAATCGCACTTCCTGAGTGATGATGGAGTCCCAATCAGCCCCGGGAGGTACTGGACCAAAGGCGGTTATCTTCTCACTGTAGTAGCATTCGATGCTGGCATAGATCTCGGCAAATTCTTGATCTATGACTGTGCGCATTACGGTGCCCGCCGCCTCAAGGCCTTTTTGGAAGGAGCGCGTCGCGACCAACCCAGGGTGTCATCGGCAGGGAAATGATCAGATAGTCGTCTTCCATATAGACGAGAGGCTTACCATAAGAGGCACGCACACGAGGATCTTCATCCAACTTATGAGTGGTGAAATAGACGGGGTACGGAACGTCTAATTCGAAGTTTTTTTGCAAGGCGACTACGATCCCTCGGTCTCCCGCATCTCCCGTGTCGGTGCCGTTCATTGCGAAACGCTCGCGGGCCAAACCTTCCAGATACCCGTAAAACTTATTCTTGAGCGCCGGATTCCAAAATCCGCCTAACCCAAGGACTGCGAAACTATCAGCAAGCGAATGCTCATCCGAAAAGATATGGAATGCTTGTTGCAACGACTTAAGCTCGTCGATTCCATCCTTTAGCGGCAGACTCAGTGGCGGCGAAGCCGCTTCGGTCACAACTCGCGAAAACCGCAGGTTGGCCAGGTCCAACAAACTTGAAATGAGGTGATCGTCTTGGCGGAATCTCGGACCCATCGCTCCCCTCCGAAATGCGACATCGCTCGTCTTCGCGCACGGCACCGTAATAATAACTGGATCTCAACTTAAAGGGAACCTATTTCGCGGCGAGTAATCCTCGTCTCCAATTGGGACCAAGACTTAAAGGTCCTCCGAAGTCCACGGTACCGGTAGGATCAGCGTTGTCTGAAGATTATTGATCGTCGTTTAAGAGCGTCGCTCGCGCCGTAAGCGCACTTCCGATGAACATCGCTTCTCGTGATGAATGATTGAACCCTGCGGCTGTGTTGGAGCGCCGTTGCGCCGCTAATTTACGTTCCGGGACTGTGGAAAGGCCGTAGTGGCCCGTAGAGCGCCGGCCGGTGCCCATGCCGCCGGGCAGCCAACTCGATTTCCATGCGATCGGCGGTAGCGGACAACCTATTGGCCACTCCATCAGGTCTGGTTTCCGCCCGCGTCGCGACCGTAGTTAAGCCGGGCGCGCGCCCTTCCAGCGGAGCAGGACCTCCTGCTCACCGTTGTGGGATCGCCGAAGCCAGCCTTCCTTTTTCGGCGCTGCTCCAGATGCCTTAGTCTCCTTGTCGTTCCAAACTTTAAACTTTTCCTGCATGTACGTGGTCGTTTTGCAGTCTCGGTCAGTGCGACAGAAACACTGCGAGTAATAGTGCCGCCTTTATCGCGCTCGACAGACAGGCTGCTATCCAATTCTGGGCGTCTATTCGCGCTTGCGCGTCGGCGTGCTCTGTGTTCGTCGGAGCCGAATTATACGAGCGGCCTGTGAGCAGGATTCATGAAAAGCGCTTTACGGATTCTGGCACAAAGCACCGTGGTCGTTTTTTGCTCGGCGCCGAACTACAACGAGGACCGGAGAGTCGGCTGTGGTGCGGATCAATATGCTTACTGTTGCGCACACAGCACGGGGTAGCGGAGTCGATTTTCGGGGTGACAATCAGCTAAACGTGCACGCTAATCGCCTTCTCGTGGCGGTAGCGTGGAGGAGTCGCGGCCAGCGGCGACATTCTTGTCGCGAACCGCCAATGTATCACGCCCGGGCTTGAGGCTTGAGTGGCCGTGATGAGGTCGCCACTAAGCCGCATAGTAAGATCGGTGCGCCAGGGAAACCCTAGGGTGTGTTTTCGACCTCGCCCGCTTCCTTCTCTAGCCCCTCTCTCAGAAAATGAACGGGTGCGCTTCTAAAGCCCGTCGGCGTGTAAGCTAGAACGGCGGGTCGCTGATTCCTTATCGTCGGCGGCTGTCGCGAAAATGATTCCACACCTTAACGAGCGTTCCCGACCCATATCGGTTCATTCCGGGCGGGAGGGCGCGAGTTGTCTTATTCTGGTTCGTTCGAGCGCAACCGTCGCGAGATCAAGAGAGAGCTGAAATTGCAGGACCTCTCGGGAAGAGTTTGAATGCGATCGTCACGAGGGCTTAAACGGGGGTCGGCGGTATGTGCCGTGGATATTTTGAGTCAAATCAATCGGGGGTAGGCGGTTCGTTCGACCGCCTGCCGCCTCAAACTCCCAAACGAAGCACCGCGGATGCCGAACGACAAACGCGGACCGGAGAGTCGGCTGCAAGGGCGAACAGCACTTAATGCACCGCCGGTCGATCCGGCGATCAGGACAACCCACTCGGGCCACAGCATCTTCGAATGCGTGCTTTTGACCGGGACCTGATCCGCGGAGGGCAGTATGGCCAGCGGTCATGGCTACCGCGCAAACAGGCCGAACACATGGCCGCTCCGACCAACGCCGCAAAGTGAAGATTCTACTTGCCAACCCGGAGCCGTCCACACATGGCCCTAAGCCGTTGTGATGTCGGCTGTCGGCGGTAAACCGGACGCGGGGATGTGCTTGCCTCGACCGCCGCTTTTGACGACCCAAACCGCTCATCCAGGAAGCGCACCTAGACAGGCTGTCTAGACTGGGGGATTATGCGGCAAGAGGCGAACCGGGGCGCCGCCATGGAGCTCGGAGGTTGGCTACGGAGGCTGGGCCTCGACCAATATGAGGCGGCATTCCGCGAGAACGAGATTGACGGGACGATCCTCCCAAACCTGACGGCGGAGGACCTAAAGGATCTCGGCGTCTCTATTGTCGGCCACCGCCGCAAGCTCCTCGATGCGATCGCTGCTCTACGGACCGATGAGGGCGCTCAACCTTCCTCTGAGAATGAAGAACGTGCGTCTCGGTCGTTGGTAGGCCCGCAGGACCGCGCCGAGCGCCGCCACGTCACCGTGATGTTTTCTGACCTGGTCGGCTCCACGGCGCTCTCCGCGAGCATGGACCCCGAGGATTTGCGCGAGATCATTTCAGCGTACCAGAACTGCGTCGCTGACATTGTCAGACGCTTTGGGGGCTTCGTCGCGAAATACATGGGGGACGGGGTGCTCGTCTACTTTGGCTATCCGCAGGCGCACGAAGACGACGCTGAGCGAGCCGTGCGCGCAGCACTGGAGACGATTGCGGCAGTTGGGACACTCAAATTGTCCGTTACGCTGCAAACGCGCGTGGGTATTGCGACCGGGCTTGTGGTCATTGGCGATCTGATCGGATCAGGGGAGGCGCAGGAGCGCGGTATCGTCGGGGAAACACCCAACGTTGCCGCACGTCTGCAAGGCGTTGCTGAGCCCAACGCGGTGCTCATTGCCGAGAGCACGCGAAGGCTCCTGGGCAATCTGTTTGACCTGAAGGACCTTGGACCCCAGGAGCTCAAAGGCATCCCCGGTAGCATCAGAGCCTGGGTAGCACTGCGACCTTCTTTGGCCGAGGGCCGCTTCGAGGCTCTACACGCAGGTGGCCTCACTGAACTCATCGGCCGCCAAGAAGAGTTCGAATTGCTGCTTCGGAGGTGGTGCACGGCAAAGACAGGCGAAGGCCAGGTGGTGCTGCTCTCGGGTGAGGCGGGCATCGGAAAATCGCGGCTCACGGCCGCGCTGCTGGAACGCCTCGCCGCCGAACCGCACACCCGTTTGCGGTACTTCTGCTCGCCCCAGCACACAAATAGCGCCCTCTATCCGATCATCGGCCAGATGGAGCGTGCTGCTGGGTTCGCGCATCACGACGAGTTGCAAGCGAGGCTCGACAAGCTCGATGCCGTGCTTGTGCAGACCTTGACCTCAGCCCAGGATGCCGCCCTTTTTGCGGAGATGCTGTCGCTCTTGAATGATGGACGGTATGCCGTGCTCGAGTTGACGCCGCAGCAACGCAGGCAGAAAACGCTGAAAGCGCTAATCTCACAATTGGAGGCGCTGACCCGCCGGAATCCAGTGCTGATGATTTTCGAGGATGCGCATTGGGCTGACCCCACAAGCTTGGAAGCGTTCTGTCGGGTTGTGGATGTGATCGCGACCCTTCCCGTGCTGTTGATCGTGACTTTCCGGCCGGAGTTCGATGCGCCCTGGATCGGACGGCCTTACATCTCAGCGCTGATGCTCAATCGGCTAACGGAGCGCGACGTTGTCGCCATGATCGATGGTCTCATGGGCAGCGCGCCGCTGCCGCCCGGCATCCGGGAGAACATCGTTGAGCGCACCGACGGAATTCCTCTGTTCGTGGAGGAGATGACAAGGGCGATTCTGGAAGCGGAGAGCGAAAGCGAAGCGCGGCGGACCGCTGCTGAGGTTCCGTCCCCGGCAACGGCTGTCCCGGCAAGCCTGCATGCGTCGCTCATGGCGCGGCTCGACCGGCTCGGCCCCGCGAAGGAGGTGGCGCAGATTGGGGCGGCAATCGGGCGGGAGTTCTCCCATCCGCTGCTGGCCGCGGTTGCGAGCAAGCCAGAGGCGGAGTTGGGAGCAGCGCTCGACCGTCTCGTTGACGCCGGATTATTATTCCGGCGTGGCGTGCCGCCGGATGCGACCTACCTGTTCAAGCATGCTCTGGTGCAAGACGCGGCCTACGGCACGTTGCTACGCGAGCCGAGACGCGCGCTTCACGCCCGCATCGCCCAACGCCTTGAAAATCAGTTCGCGGAGACCGCCGAGAGCCAGCCGGAGCTGCTTGCGCGCCACTGCACCGAGGCCGGGCTTATAGAGAAGGCCGCGGGGCTGTGGGGAAAGGCGGGCCAGCGGTCGCTGGCACGCTCGGCGCTTGTCGAAGCCACAGAGCAGCTCACACGGGCTCTCAGCCAGATTGCGAGCTCGCCTGGCACTCCCGCGCTACGACGCGAAGAAATCAGGCTTCAAGTCGCGATCATAACTCCGCTCCTGCATGTGAAAGGCTATGCGTCACCGGAAGTCAAGGCGGCTGCGGAGCGCGCGCGTCACTTGATCGAACGAGCTGAAACCCTGGGGGAGCCTCCCGAGGACCCGCTGCTATTGTTTTCCGTCCTTTACGGCTTCTGGACCGCAAGCTATGTCGCGTTCAACGGTGACGTGATGCGCGAGGTCGCGGCGCAGGTTCTGACACTCGCAGAAAAGCAAGGGGCCATAGTGCCGCTAATGCTCGGGCATCGCCTTATGGCCAATTCTCTACTGGTCACGGGAGACATCGCGGAAAGCCGACCCCACTACGATCAGGCGATCGCGCTGTATGATCCTGCTGAGCATCGTCAGCTTGCGACGCGCTTTGGCCAAGACGCCCAGGTTTCCGCCTTGTCCTATCGAGCGATAGGTTTGTGGCTGCTTGGCTATCCCGAAGCCGCGCGCGCAGACACCGAGCGCGCGCTCAAGTATGCGCGCGAGATCAACCAACCTGCAACTTTATTGTTTGCGCTGCTCCACGGATCATTGACAGATATTCTGTGCGGAGATTACGCGGCAGCCAATGCGAAAGTTGATGAGATTGTCACGTTGGCGGATGAAAAGGGCTCCTTTTTTTGGAAGGTGGCCGGAGTGATGAACCGAGGCTGCGTGTTGATCTTAGACGGCAACGCCCACGACGCGGTCCAAATAATGACCTCCGCAATCACTGCGTATCGATCAACCGGATCAACGCTTTGGATGCCGTGGTACTTGGCAGAGTTGGCGAGGGCCTATGCTCAGCTCGATCGCTTCGATGACGCTTGGCGCTGCATTGGCGAAGCGATGGCGGCGATAGACACAACCAAGGAAAGGTGGCGCGAAGCTGACATCCACCGAATCGCGGGCGAAATTGCGCTGACGTCGCCCGAGCGGGATGTGGCGATAGCGGAGGCCTGCTTTGAGCGCGCGCTCGCGATCGCCTGCGAGCAGAAGGCAAAATCCTGGGAGCTACGGGCAGCGATAAGCATGGCGCAGCTCTGGCGCGACCAAGGTAAGCGGAACGAGGCGCGCGAGCTGCTCGCGCCGATCTATTGTTGGTTCACCGAAGGCTTCGGCAGCCGCGACCTGAAGGAAGCGAAGTCGCTGCTCGACGAGCTCACGCGATGAATGACGGGCGACTTCCGGTATGCTGCACCACCACCGCTCTTCCAAAAACCAAGGCTGGCCGCCGGTGGCGGTGCCTGCGGTGGCTGTAGTTGCGTCCCCTGTGCCTACTGGCCGCAACCTCCGCAGCCTCCGAAGGCAACGCAGCCGACACAGCATAAGAAGAAGCCTCCGCACCGCACGAACTAAATGGCGTCCGGCACAGCCGCCTCAGTCAAGCTTTACGCGACGGAGCCCACAAAACCGGGGGCGGATGCAAGGAAGAAACAACCGCACGCCAAGACCTCTAGGTTGTGCTACTTTACAGCGCGTTGCTGCCTACGCCTTGCAGCAGCGAGGCCGACGCCGGAAGCAAGACAACGCTGGAGCCAGACCATGAAGACGATAGCCGCGGCTGCCGCGCTCCTGATCTGGTCCTGCATTTCGACACTCGCGCAAGACGCCGGCGCGTCGCTCTATGCGCAGCGCTGCGCGCAATGTCACGACAACGGCAGCGCCGGGGCCCGCGCGCCCAGCCGCAGTGTCCTGCAGTCGATGCCGTTCGACGCAGTCGTGCGCTCAATCACCACGGGCACCATGGGCTTGATCACGCAGGGTTGGACTGATGCCGATCGCGCAGCGGTCGCCTCCTTCGTGACCGGGAAAACCGCTGACGCCCCGAGCGCTGCGGACAACGCAGCCGGGCAATGCGCGCGGGATCACGCCAGCCTTCGTCTCGACGGACCACGCTGGAACGGTTGGGGCGTCGATCTCGCGAACAGCCGCTTCCAGCCGGCAGAGATGGCTGGGATCACGAAGGCGACGGTTTCACGGTTGCAGCTAAAATGGGCGTTCGGCTTTCCCGGCGCGACAGTTGTCAACGCCCAACCGACCGTCGTCGGCGGATGGCTTTTCGTCGCCGGAGCCGACCTCAAGGTCTACGCGCTCGATGCGAAGAGCGGTTGCACACGCTGGGCATTTCCGACTGAGGCGCGGGTCCGCACCGCAATCAGCGTGGCGCCGATCACTGGCACCGACCAGATCGCCATCTATTTCGGCGACGTCCGCTCCAACGTTTATGCGGTGAACGCTGCGACCGGCGCGCTGATCTGGAAGACCAGGGTGGAGGAGCATCTGGCGGCGCGGATCACCGCCGCGCCTGTGCTTTACTCCGGCGTGGCCTATGTGGCGGTTGCCTCGATCGAGGAGGCCATCGCATCCCGCTCCGCTTACCAATGCTGCACGTTTCGTGGCAGCGTCGTGGCGCTGAATGCAGCAAACGGCGCACAGATCTGGAAGACGTACACGATTCCCGAAGCGCCGCACCCGACCACCCGCAATGCGATGGGCACGCAGCTGCACGGTCCGTCGGGCGCGTCGATCTGGTCGGCGCCCACGATCGACGTCCAGCGCCGCGCGCTCTATGTCGCGACCGGCAACAGCTATTCGAACCCACCCGCCGACACCAGCGACGCGATCCTTGCGCTCGATCTCGAAAGCGGGAGGGAGCTATGGCATCGGCAGGTCACACCGGCGGACGCCTACATCTCCGCATGCTACTCTCCCTCCGATTACTTCAACTGTCCTGAGAACCACGGTCCGGACCACGATTTCGGCCAGTCGGCGATCCTGGTGACGTTGCGCAACGGACAGCGCGAACTGGTCGTCGGCCAGAAATCCGGCGTGGCGCATGCCTTGGATCCCGACCAGGAGGGCAAGGTCCTGTGGCAGACGCGGGTCGGCAAGGGCGGCGCACTCGGTGGCATCATGTGGGGCTCCGCCGCCGACCAGGATCGCGTCTATGTCGCCAACTCCGATCTGTGGTTTCTCTCCGACGGCACGCGGCGGCTCGATCCCGCGGCCGGCGGCGGTCTGTTCGCGCTCGATCTGGCCAACGGGAAAATCATGATGCAGGTGCCGCCGGTGCCATGCGGCGAGCGCAGCCAGTGCAGCCCCGCGCTCTCGGCGGCCGTGTCGCTGATTCCTGGCGTGGTGTTCTCGGGCGGGGTCAGCGGCTTCCTGCGCGCCTACGCGACCGATGACGGCCGCCTACTATGGGAGATCGACACCGCGCGTGACTATGCCACGGTCAATGGCATTCCGGCACATGGCGGCGCCATCGACGGCCCCGGCCCCGTCATCGTCGACGGCATGCTCTACGTCAACTCCGGGTACGGGCAATGGAGCGGCCTCCCCGGCAACGCGCTGCTTGCCTTCGATGTGCGGTAGGCGGGCGGTGTCTCTACGCAACTATAACTTCCGGATTTGGCGGTTGAAGGATGTCTGCTATTCCGCCGCTGTCAGGGGGTAAGCAGACCTTCGGACGAACGGGCCAAAATGGCGCGAGTGACCCAATGTATGGTCCGGCCGTGCGGTGCAAGAAGATTTCGACGGACCAGTAGATGCGGTCTTGCATCAATGTATCCGGTCTCTGCTTGGAGCGCAGTGCTCCGGGCCATCATGGATATCAGCGCGTATGCGATCTGGTTAGCGGACAGACCTCGGACGGGCCATTTGGGTCACCAGTGTTCGCATGCGCCGGGAAGACCGAGTCTCCATCGTCGTCTCATCCTCTCGCAGACCTCGGCGGGTAAGGTGTCGTTACGTCATCGATAGCTCCTCACTTCGCGCCGTTCCTTTGTTCGTGCCTGCCGTTCGTTCCTTCGTCCCGGCCTGCGCGCGCAGACGCGCCGCGCGCAAGGGGCCGTCAAGGCCGGCCGTCGTGCTGTCCTGACGTCTCGCTCTACGCTGCCAGGCTGCGCCTTGACGGCTCCGAGCACGGCGCGAGGATCAGCCAGGTCAGGACGCCGTCGCCTCAGCCTTGACGCACTCGAAGGCGCGTCCCTTGTTGAGGACCGCCCAGGCGATCCGGGCGAGCTTGTTGGCGAGCGCAATCGCCAGCACGTTGTGATGCAATCGCTTCTTGGCAGCTTCGATCCAAGATTTGAGGCCGTAGCGCTCCCAGCACCTGACCTTGACCAGCACAACCCACGCGGCTTGCACGAACAGCGCGCGCAGGTAGCGATTGCCGCGCCTTGATATACTGCCGAGGATCGTGCGGTCACCGGTCGATATCTGCTTCGGCACCAGTCCAAGCCAGGCGCCGAAGTCGCGGCCCTTCGAGAACACGTCGCCGGTGCCGATCGCGGCCACCATTGCGCTCGAGATGATCGGGCCAATGCCAGGCACCGTCATCAGTCGTTGGCAGGCCTGATCTTGACGGGCCAGTGTTTCGATCTCGCCAGATAGCTCCTCGATACGCTGATCCAGCCGGCGCCAGTCTTCCGCCAGCCCCTCGATGATGAGCAACATGCGAGGCGAGAGCACGTCGGTGCGTGTCGCCAAGATACTCGGCAACTCGAACCGCAGGGAATGCAGGCCTCGCCGCACGGCGATGCCCCGCTCCAGCAGGAACGCACGGATCTGATTGATGACGCCGGTACGCTGGCCGACCAATCGATCGCGGACGCGGTGCAGTGCCTGAAGGTCGAGCTGATCGGCGGTCTTGGTCGCGACGAACTTCATGGTCGGGCGTTGGACAGCCTCGGCGATGGCTTCCGCATCTCGGAAGTCATTCTTCTGTCCCTTTGAATACGGGCGCACGTATTTCGCCGGCATCAGGCGGGCGTCGTGGCCAAGCATTTGGAGTTTGCGGCTGAGATGATGGGCGCCGACGCATGCCTCCATACCGATCAAGCACGGCGGCAGGTTGGCGAGCCGTGTTTCCACTTGGCCGCGCGACCACTTCTGCCGCAGCACGATGGCGCCGCGGTGATCATGACCCACGAGGTGGAACGAGTTCTTGCCGATATCGATGCCGATCACGGAGATCGCTGTGTTGAGGTTCTGAGACATGGCATGCTCCTTGAGTTGAGCGCCCCTTGCCAGCTTCTCGCACTGGCGGGGCTGGAGCACGGCCGGACCATCCCATTAGCCGACAATTCCAGAGTCTCTGGGCCACAGTTTGGGGTCATTATTGCCGTTCGGACCATCAGGGCCTAACCTCGCCAGCACGAGCTGCGAGGGATTACGGCTTTGCTGAGATTTGTTCTAGGTGTCGTGGCGTTGTTGTTATCGTTGCAAGAGATGGCAATTGCCCAGTCCGGTCGGCGGGTAGCCCTAGCGGTTGGCGTCTCCAACTACACTCACGTACCGCGCCTTTCGAATCCGTCCAACGACGCACTCGACGTGTCTAACGCCTTCTACCGCTTGGGCTTCGAGGTCCGGACACTGATCGATCCCGATCGCCCAGCGCTAGAAGAGGCTATCCGAAAATTGGGCAGAAATGCCGAGGGCGCAGAGGCCAGCGTGTTCTACTATTCCGGTCATGCGCTGGAGGTGAACGGACAGAACCTGCTCGTGCCTGCGTCGGCCGACATTCGCACCGAACGCGATCTGCGCTTCGAGACGGTCGATCTTGACAGTGTGTTGGATAGTGTTTCGGGCCGCAGCAAAATCTCGCTGCTTATATTGGATTCCTGCAGAGATAATCCGTTTATCAAACAATTGGCTGGGAGTTATCGATCGGTAAGTGCACGAGGTCTCGGTCCCGTTAACGCTGCCATGGGAACTTTGATCGTCTTCTCGACCGCTCCCGGAAGCACTGCTTTTGATGGCGATTCAAGAAACAGTCCGTTCACTGCGGCTCTACTTCACAATGTTGAGCGATCGGGTGTTGAGGTTCGCCACATGCTTGGCGATGTTCGACGCGAGGTTCGCGAGGCTACGGGCGGAAGGCAGATACCGTGGGAAAATTCAGCACTCGAGGGTGACTTTTACTTCAAGCCTGACAGGACAGAAAGGCAACCTAACGCGTCGTCCTCACCAGTTGGCACAGCTGAATTCCAGCAGAATTTTCAGAAAGCACTTAAGAAGGTCCTGCCGGATTACGGTCAGCCAAACCTGCAGAGCACGACGACTGCTTACGCTGAAATGCGGGCGAACAAGGCCCAGGCAGCTTCACGAGAAAGCAATGCAACATGGCGCGTCGGGCCGCGCGAGAGTGCCTATGCTGCAGAACAGGGGGCACTCGAAGGCTGTCAAATACGCTACGGGAGCCCCTGTATTCTTGTGGCGGTCAATGAGACGATCTCGGAGATGCCCTCAGACAATAGCTGGACGAGCCGTGGCATGAGCCGAGTCAGCTATGAGGGGCAATTTGACCCAGCTCAGATACCGGTTCTCACTCCGAGTTGGCGTGCTCGGCCCGAGGTCACTGATTATCTCTCAAAACCTGCCCCGAAGGCGGCGGCGATTCACCCCCGGGGGCGGATTTTCATTTCATCGAACCAAGCCGATCTGCGATCGGCGGAGGCATACGCCCTGGCAAAGTGTAACGATGATCCGGATAGGTCGCACAAGGACGGGCCTTGCTTTCTCTACGCCCTCAATAATCACGTCGTTCTGCCACTGCGTATTATCGCGCCTAGGGTGCCAGCCGAGACCATTTCCGATGCTGTAAGGCTTGTTGCCCCTTCGAGGGTCGAGGAAGTCTATCGTTCAACTAACGGTCACAAGGCTCTGGCGATCGACCCTGACAGCGGCAAATATAGTGATTGGTCGGGAGCTCCTAGTACGGATATTGCGGAGCGCATGGCGCTTGCGAATTGCCAAGTAGTCTCCAACAACCCTTGCGTTCTTATCGCCAAGGACGACTCACTCATCGCTAGCGATCCGCTCGTGGCTCCCCGCCGCGACATCGATGAGGTACATTATTCGGGTCGATATAGAACGGATAAACTGCCATTTCTTCCGCGTGTGAGTTTGGACGTTGTTCGCAGCTACAGCGTAATTTGGCAGTCAAAGGCAATGGCGGTGAAGCCGGGGCAGCTTGCCAAGTATATTTCAGCGACCGGCAGCACTGTCAAAGAGGCTGAGCAGAAGGCCCTCGCCGAATGCAATCAATTACCCGGGCTGCCCTGCATGTTGTATGCCGTAGATGACCAGGTTGTACTCCCTGAGAGGAAGACCGACCCAGACCCATAGATGCGATGTCCACACATGGCCCCTCGCGTCATTTGCTGCGTTTGCTCATATGCCGGCGCTATCGGGACCGAAGCGGACATCGATTGGTAGCGAGCACTGCCCGGCTCAGTCGCGAATGACCCGAAGCGGCCCTCATTGATCTAGCTCAATATGGAAGCGTGACACTCTGTCTCCATCATGCCCGAGCACCATGAATCGATATCTTAAAGGTGCGTCTGCGGCCGTGTTCTGCCTGCTGCTATCTCGATACTCTCATTTTGGTGCGTTTAGGAGTTCTTTAGAGGCTTAGAGCGCGGGACGCTCGATTTCTCCTGAGAGCCCGCGCGCCAGGAATCGAAGACAGTTCGAGAAAGAGAGGCTTGCGTTGCTAAACGGATATTCTGGAACTGCGATTGCGGAAGCTGGCTATGAAGAACTCTCGGACGCGCAAAATCCTTGTCGCTGCTATCCTGGTGATTGCGTTGGCGGCGATGCTCGCCGTTGTCAACTCATTCGGGTTTAGCCCTGACCCAGGTGACACCTCGACTTTCATGGCTCGAGCGCAGCAGAAGTCTGCCTCCGGAATCAAGGTGGATGCCAGCGCACTCGGCGAGAGCGAAAGTCGCCAGTTCTTTGGGGAAAATCTTGCCAGACGTAACATTCAACCCGTCTGGCTATCCATCGAGAACCAGACCGATGACCAACTCACCTTCATTCCCGTCGCGACGGACCCAGATTACTATTCACCCTACGAGGTTGCTTATCGATTTCGCGGCCTGATGTCCTTTGCCGCCAATCGTGCGCGCAACGAGTTCTTTCTGAGCCACCAAATCGCAAACGTCCTCCCGGCCCACTCGAAAACGACCGGCTTTATGTATGGCGTCCTCGACGCCGGTATCAAATATGCTCATATCGTCATAGCCGGGCCGAAACGTGTTGAGACCTTTGAGTTTGCGTTGCCCGTCCCGGGACCAAAGTTTGTCGGTACCGACATTGGCACTGATACCATCTATCCTGGCAAGAAGATCAACGATCTCGACCTTGAGTCATTGAGAACGACGTTTGCGAAGCAGGTCTGCTGCACCACCAACGCTGACGACACGCGCAACGGCGATCCGCTCAATCTCGTCATTGTCGAAAACCGGCAAAGTCCGATTGTTCCTTTCATCTCCCGTGGCTGGCATCTTGCCAGGCAACTCGATTTCGCAAGTGACATCGAAACTGCGCGGGCCTTCATTTTTCGAGATGAGTTTCTGACTTCTCCGGTGAGTCCGCTGTACGTCTTCAATCGCAGGGAAGACTTCGTTCTGCAAAAGGCCCGATCGACAATAAATGAACGCGTTCATGCACGGTTCTGGCTTACGCCGTACACGTTTGAGGGACGAAGAGTATGGATCGGGCAGGTGAGCAGGGATATCGGAGTGCGCCTCACTACTCAGACATGGAATTTGACCACGCATAAAGTCGCGCCCGACGTCGATTTTGACCGCGCTTATATGCTGCAGGACATGTTGCTGTCCGGATTTGTCGAACGATACGGCTACGTCGATGGCGTTGGTGCAGCCCCGGCTTCCGCACCGCGCACGAATCTCACCGGCGATCCCTATTACACTGACGGATTGCGCGCTGTGATATTCCTCTCGAATCAAACTGCACCGCTCGGAAATATCGAAAGACTTCCCTGGAACATTCCATTGGCGCCGCGTGAGGAAGCCGGTCGCGACGCTCAGTAGTCCGACCTGGATCGTGGATCGAACAATTTCAACCGGCGGCAGGATACATCGACCGCATCCTCCGGGGTGCCAATCTTGCCGATCTGCCGGTCCAACTGCCTGGCAAATTCAAAATGGCCAACGCGCTTGGCCACGCGGTGGACACCGATGCTGCTCGCGCGCCCAGGGGTGACCGAATGATGTCGCCTATTGGCCGTGCGCCCCGAAGGCGCGAACCATCAGTAGAGGAGGATTCTACCCGGAAAGTTGTCGATTGGTCCGGTAGCTAGCGAGCAGCTTGGTCGGGTAACCGGCTGGGTTGGAGCCTCGCGACAAAGGTCGCCGATAGGGCGGCTGAGCGATCCGGCGGGCCGTAACGTGAGTAAAGCCTGAGCAGGCCTCGAAAGTGACAATGCGGATGCCGACCCTCCGGCCAATTGGGGAAGGCTGCATAAGCGGGGAAGCAATCGACATGTGCACCCGCTTAATCCGCCGGGGTAGTGGGCACGGCACGTTGGAAAGGTGGTTCGAGTAATCGGGGGAGACCCGTTGATGACGAGGGTAGCGGCCTCGACGTCGCGACAGGCGGCGGTCACAGCGGGAGTCGGACAGGGTCGTAGGAGCGCTGATGCCGTGTAATGGCGGCGGAGCAAAGGACCCTGACTTCTGGTGCGCTTTTGACGAGGGTGAGGTGAAGGTGATTGGCGATGAGCCTGGCAACGCCTGAAAAGATCCGGAGAAAGCTCTATTGCAAGGCTAAGGCGGAGCCCGCCTTTCGCTTCTACGTGCTTTACGACAAGATCTGCCGAGAAGACATCTTGCGCCATGCCTATGTGCTGGCTCGCGGCAACGCGGGCGCACCGGGGGTGGACGGAATGACCTTCGCGGCGATTGAAACGTCGCGCCTAGAGGCGTGGCTGGCGGGCTTGCGCGAGGAATTGGTCTCGAAGACGTACCGGCCCAGTCCGGTGCGGCGGGTGATGATCCCGAAGCGGAATGGGGAAGGCGAGCGTCCGCTCGGCATACCGACGATCCGCGACCGGGTGGTTCAAACCGCCGCCAAGCTGGTGTTGGAACCGATCTTTGAGGCTGACTTCGAGGACAATGCCTACGGCTATCGTCCCGCGCGCGGGGCGGTGGACGCAGTCAAGGAAGTCCACCGGCTCATCTGTCGGGGTTACACCGACGTGGTCGATGCTGATTTATCCCGCTACTTCGATACGATTCCGCATTCCGATCTTATGAAGTCGGTGGCGCGTCGGATCGTCGATCGGCACGTGCTGCGGCTGATCAAGTTGTGGCTCAAAGCGCCGATCGAAGAACGGGATGACAATGGGACCCGGCGCATCAGTGGAGGCAAGAGCAACACTCGCGGCACGCCGCAAGGTGGCGTTGCGAGCCCACTGCTTGCCAACATCTATATGAATCGGTTCCTGAAGCATTGGCGGCTGACGGGCTGTGGGGAAGCGTTCCGTGCGGACGTTGTCGCGTACGCCGACGACTTCGTCATCCTCAGCTGCGGATACGCGACTGAGGCTCTGGCATGGACGAAGGCGGTGATGACCAAACTCGGGCTCACACTCAACGAGGCTAAAACCTCTGTGAGGAACGCTCGACAAGAACGCTTCGACTTCCTGGGCTACTCGTTCGGACCGCATCGCTTCAAAGCGAACGGTAAGTGGTATCTGAGCGCGAGCCCGTCCAAGAAGAGTATCCAACGGCTCAAGACGGAGGTTCGGCGACTGCTGGTGCCCAGCAACCTCGATCCGTGGGATGAAGTGCGCGACACGCTGAACAGGTCACTGCTCGGTTGGTCAAACTACTTCAGCTTCGGAACGCGGAGTTCGGCCTACCGGGCTGTCGACCACTATGCCTATGAGCGCGTACGAGACTTCCTTGCCAGACGGCACAAAGGTGGCAGGGCGCGGCACACGGCGGTTCTCTCTTGAAGTTGTCTACGGAGAATGCGGCCTGCTGCGTCTCGAACGCCTGCCCCGGATTGCCACGTCGAATGCCTCGCGATGAAACTGGTCGGAGAGCTGGATGCCGGAAATCGGCACGTCCAGTTCGATGAGCGGGGACGGGAAACGGAGTGTTGGCCATCGGCCCCAAGCCACCGCGCCCGTCCTCGACTCTACCTTCGCGACATACACCGCCACGCATCCTCGGTCGCGAACGGGGCATAGCGGAAATCGACAGGCCGACGTCTATTGCAGAGGGCGACGCTCGTGACCCAACTGCGACATTGGCGGCGCCCAGCCGGTATTCGCCCGAGGTCGTTTGAGCTCTTTCAAAGCATGCATCCAGACAGCTACAATGCGTCTTGGTCAGGCTTGGCGGCATGCATGAGGCGGCGGGATTTCCTCAGAGCGGCGAGTGGCGCGGTGGCAACATGGCCGCTTGCCGTGCACGCCCAGCGACCCAAGAACATGCCGCGGCTCTGCTTCCTAACGTTCGATCCAGACGCGTCGAGGTCGACCCGATTTGGCCCTTTCTTCGACGGCCTGCGCGACCTTGGCTATGTGGACGGGCAAACTATCAGCATCGACTACCTTTCTGCGGACGGACATGGCGAGCGGTTTCCCACCCTCGCTGCTGAATGTCTGCGCCTCAAGGCGGACATCATCGTCGCAAGCACTACCCCAGCCACTCAGGTCGCCAAGACCGCGACACGCACGATCCCAATCGTCATGCTCGCACTCGCCGATCCGGTGGCGGCCGGGCTTGTAAACAGCGTCGCCCGGCCCGGGGCAAACGTCACCGGAAGTTCAATGATGATTTCCGAGCTGTCGGCCAAGCGTCTTGCTTTGTTGAAGGAGATCGCGCCCAAAATCTCGCGGGTGCTCGTGCTGGCCTACCCCGCCGACCCGATTGCAGCCGTACAGGTGAAGGCACTGAAGGAGGCAGCCCCCTCGTTGGGCTTGATGCTGCAGGTTCAGGACATCCAGACCGCCGACGACCTTCCAGCCGCGTTCGACGCCGGAGCCAAAGAAAGTGCCGAAGGGCTCATCGTCGGAGCCGAGAGTATATTCCTTGTTTACCGTGCGCGAGTCACCGAACTTGCGGCCCGCTACAGATTGCCCGCGATATATCCTTTTTCGATGCAAGTTACGAACGCCGGCGGACTAATGGCCTATGGCGCCAGGCCGTGGCAGCGGTTCTGGTACATCACCTGGCCGCTGCTGCTGCCCGTGACCATGGTCGTGGTTCTGTTCTCGGTGATTCAGAGCCCGTGCCCAGGCTGCCAGCAAATGGAAAATTCAGCCGCGACAAGGCATAGCCAGACCAGCCGTAAAGTAAGTTTTGATGCAGGCAGCCCCATCAGCATGTCCCGCTCAGTCGGTCGGCTTAAGAAAGGCGTCAAGGCCTACTGGTGGTTGACGACTCGTTCAGCATCTTGATCCGCCCGATCGCCTCAAGGGTCGGCATCAGCAACACGAATAAGCTGGGCCACTTCCGGTTTCGTGACGGGTTTCATTTGATTTCTGACTCGCCACTCTGTTGCAGTACTTACAACAGCTTGATTTGAACCTTACGGATTTTGATCGTTCCGGCACCGTGTTGCAGGGCAATCGAGCCTTCATCGAACATCCCATTCCGCAGCTCGGCCGTTTTGTGTCCGTTGAGCACGACCGTGATGTCGCGTCCCTTCGCCGTGATCTCGAACGTATTCCATTTGCCGCCGGCTTTCGGCATCGGATTGATCTCGACGTAGCGTGTGATCGCGCCAGTGCCGTAACTCGGATCGGGACGCTGGTCAAAGATATTCGCTTCGTAGCAGGTACGGTCGGTGATCGTTTTGGCATCGAGGCACCGGAAATAGATCCCGCTGTTTGCATCGGCGCTCGGCCAGAATTCGACACGCAACACAAAGTCCTTGTACGGTTTCTTGCTCACGAGATAACCGGCCTCTTTGCCGTCCATCTTGTCGGCAATCACCGTGTCGTCCACCAGATGCCAATTGGAGTTGCCGACCTGATCCCATTGTTCGAGGTCTTTGCCGTCGAAGAGCGTGATCCAGCCGGCTTCCTGGGCTTTAGCCTGCGGCAGCGCCTGGCTCACGGCGAAACTTGATGCGACGAGTGCAAGAACGAAATGCGGAGAACGCCGTGATGTTATTAGCATGAGGGACTCCTCCTTGGTCATCCGCCAGTGGTTTCGCCGGTCCCGGCAGCCTTCGTTTGGCTATTGGTCTCGCATTGGCATGTCCCTGACAAAGAGGACAGTTTGTGTATTTGCGCGCCGAGACGGCGCGCAAATATTGGACTACCTGACGTCGTGGCCCTTTTGTCGCGTCAAGCGTTATCAGTGCCGCTGACGTCTACCAGATAGAATCCTCCTTGGAGCGTGTCATGGCTTCATGGAGCCCTGCGCACTCGTGTAGACCGCATAGAGCGAACTCGAGCCACAGATGTAGAGCCTGTTTCGTTGCTGGCCGCCGAAGCACAGGTTGGCGACGGTTTCCGGAATGTGGATCTTGCCGAGCAGTTCGCCGGCGGGCGTATAGCAGCGCACGCCGTCCTCGTTCGGATCGCCCCAGCCGACTGACAACCAGACGCGCCCCTCGGTGTCGGTGCGCACCCCGTCGGTGATGCTGGGCTTGGGCATTTCCGCAAACACTTTGCTGTTCGACAACTTGCCGGTGCTCACATCGAGATCGAACGAACGGATATGCGAGGGGTTGGTCGGGCCACTGATCCAGGCGCGAGGTGCCACACACTTGGGTCGACCGGGAGCGGCGATCCCGGTCAAGGACCGTCAGATCTATTCGGCCGCGATTGGATGCGCGATCCAACCCTGACCCGTGCTGCCGAACGCGAACCCCTCGTAGCCCTTCCCGGCGACTTCGGCGCACTTCCTGCGATATCCGCCGACGCCTTCCGGACCAAGGTACGGCAAGAAGCGGCGCGCCTTGCCCTCGATGTTGGCGCCCATGTACCAGGAATTGGCGCCCGTCATCAAAGTCGCGTTTACGATCTCTGCGACGTGGGCACCCCACGCATCTTGTGCCTGCGGCGTCGCCTCGACGGTTGAAAGCTTGTTTCTTCGCATGTGGGCGATGCATTCAGTAACCCACTCAACGTGCTGCTCTATGGATACCGGCATGTTCGACAGCACCGAGGGGCTTTGCGGGCCCGTGATCGTGAATAGGTTCGGATAGCCGGTGACTGCCACGCCAAGATAGGTCTGCGGCCCGTCCTCCCACTCCTGGGCCAGCACCCTGCCGCCGCGGCCCTTGATGCCGAGTTTCTTCAGTGGGCCGGTCAACGCATCGAACCCTGTAGCGACTACGATGATGTCGAGCGGGTACTCCTTGCCGCCCGCGCGAATGCCATTCGGCGTAATCTCTTCGATCGGGCCGTCCGTGGCCGCATCGACCAGCGTCACGTTCTTCTTGTTGAAAGTCTCGAAGTAGTTGGTGTCCAGCGGCTGCCGCTTTGTGCCGTAGGGATAAGACTTTGGCGTAAGTTTGTCGGCGACCGCTGGATCATTGACGGTCGAACGGATCTTGCGCTTGAGATAGTCGGCAATGAGATCGTTCGCCTCCTTGGAGAAGAACATGTCCTGGTAGTTGGCGAGCCAGAATGCGAAGCCGCCAGTGTCCCACATCCTATCGAACTCTCGCTCGCGCTCGTCGGGCGTGGTGTCGAGAACCGCCTTCGGCATGAAGTTCAGCTCGAAGCCGAAGAAGGAGTCCTTAATGCGCTGGCGGATCCCGTCGTAATCGGCCTTGCGCGCCCTGGTGACCTCGGGATCGACACAGCCATTGCGCGCCGGCACGCAATAAGCCGGCGTACGCTGGAATACGGTCAGATGCTTGGCCTGTTGCGCGATTTCCGGGATCGCCTGCACCGCGGTGGCGCCCGTGCCGATCACGCCTACGCGCTTGGCGGTGAAGTCGACGCCGTCGTGCGGCCACTGGCTGGTGTGGTAGCATTTGCCCTTGAATGACTCCAAACCCTTGAACGGAGGCACGTTGGCGGTCGACAAAGCGCCGACCGCGGTGATGACAAAGCGGGCCGTCACCGCGTCGCCTTGCTCGGTGCGGACTGTCCAGAGCTCGTTCTTGTCGTCGAAGATGACCTCGGTGACGCGTTTGCCGAATTGGATGTCGGGCTTGAGGTCGAATCGTTCCGCGCAGTGCTCGAGATAGCGCAGGATCTCATCCTGCTCGGGATAGCGCTCTGACCAGTTCCATTCCTGCAGCAGGTTCTTGTCGAACGTGTAGCAGTAGATGTAGCTGTCGGAATCGCAGCGTGCGCCCGGATAGCGATTCCAGTACCAGGTCCCGCCAACCCCGTCGCCGGCCTCGAACACGGTGACGTTGAGGTCGAGCTTGTCGCGCAGCGAGTGCAGCATGTACATGCCGGAAAAGCCGGCTCCGATGATGACGGCGTCAAAGTGGGTTTTCTTGCCCGCTCCTGGTGAACTACCCTGCGCATTTGTCATAACATACCTCCGTTGTGAGCAGTTGTTGTCGGCATCGAGGAGGCTCTCTGTGGCTCCGTCATTTCAAATGTGTAGCTGCGATGTCGGTCCGACCACAGGCCGGACGCGGCATCGTCGATACATTGAAGACTAAGTCCGCGCGCCTGACTTACGCCGCCGCGCGCACCTCGCCGCTCTGATAGGCGGCCGTCTCGAAGTTCATGTAACCGACAAACGAAGTCGGATCGCCGAAGGGGAGAATCTGCGTTGCCCAATATCCGCCGAACCCGTTCTTGCGGTCGATCCAGTAGAACGTGTTGGCGAGACCGGCCCAACCGAGCGACCCTGCCGGCCTGCCGGTCGGCGCGTCCTCGTCGTTGAGCATGAAGGTGTAGCACCAGGACTTCTTCAGGCCCGGGAAGAACTCGGCATCGTTCGACAGGGTCGCGATCACGCCGGGCAGCATCACAACGCTCTGATCCGCCCTGAGGCCGTTGCGGACTGCGGCCGCGACTGTCTCCGGCTTGAGCACGCGGCCGTCCGGCCCGGCGCCATCGTTCAGCCACATGCGGATAAACTTCATGTACTCGCCGATCGAGGCGTAGAGCCCGTGGCCGCCCATGTGGACTTCCGGGTCAGGAGGCAACTGCATGTCGGGAAGCGGCGTCAACGACCCGTCGGTCCCGCGCTGGTGGATGACGGCAAGGCGCGACCGCATCGAAGGTGTCAGGGAGAAGGCGATCTCCTCCATCCCGAGCGGTGCAAAGATCCGCTCCTTCATGACTTCGCCGAGGCGCTTGCCGCGGATGCTCTCGACGATCTGGCCGCACCAATCAATGTTGCTGCCATACTCCCACTTGTCGCCGGGATCGAACAGCAGCGGTGTCATCAGCGACGCCTTCGAGCAGGTGACCACGCTCGGCTGGCCCTGCTCCTGGGCCAGGCGGAAGTAGCTGGCATTAAAGAAGTCATAGCCGAGGCCGGCCGTGTGCAGCATCAGCATGCGGGTGGTGATGTCGCGTTTCGGCGCGCGCATCCTCGGATTGCCGCTTGCATCGAATCCTTCGAGCACTTCGAGCTTGCCAATGTCCGGAACGTAGGTTTTGGCCGGAGCATCCAGGTCGAGCTTGCCCTCCTCGACGCATTGCAGGATGGCCGTGCCGGTGATCGCCTTCGTGGTCGAGAAGATGGCGAAGACGGTGTCAGCAGTCATGGCCTGACCACCGCTAAGCATACGCTCGCCGGCAGCGCCTTCGTAGATGTTAGCGGAACGGTCGGTGATCATCGCGACTACGCCGGGGACACGGTCTTTGCCCGTCACGACACTTTGCAAAATCCCATCACATGCGGTTCTCAAGTTGCTGGTCATTGCCGTTCCTCCCGTTTGAAATTCGCTCGGTGCGATCCTGCTTCTTCTCGACAGGCTGCCGACCGGTCCCGTGGAACAACTCAGCCGTCAGGCTGGGTGAAAGCCGCTCTTCAGTTCAATTGTCCCAACACGGAATGTGCGGACGAAAATCGCGCAGCAGCCAAAGCGATTGGCGGTTTGATCATGATCTGGCTCGAGGTCATGGACTTAGACCGAGCATCATCAAGCCTAGACCGATTTCTTGCAGTGAGCCAAGTATTTTCCCTATTGGCATTGAAGGCACGAGAACTTCGATGCTTGCCGATCTTGCGGCATGGAAGCAGTGCTGACCTTTGATGTTCTTCCGCGGCGCGTAGGCCACCACGAGGATCTCGTCGAGTTAAGTGGCGATGTTCTGCTGTTGGCCCTGAGCTGCCTATCTAAACAGGGCGGAGTTGGTCCGCTCCGCCCCGGTGATTCAGACGTCAACTTGTTCTGCTATTGCGAGCGCGTCGTCGGCCTCGATTCCCAGATATCGAACGGTACTCTCGATTTTCGTGTGACCCAATAAGAGCTGCACGGCTCGCAAGTTGCCCGTGCGGCGATAGATGAGGGTCGCTTTTGTTCGACGTAACGAATGTGTCCCGAACAGGTGCGGATCCGGGCATACACTGGCGAGCCAACCAGACAACAGCCGTGCGTACTGCCGGGTGGTCAGGCTGCAGTTGGGTCCACGTCGGCCGGTGAACAGATATTCGCCCGGCTTCTTGCCGGTCGCCTTCAGATAGTCGTCGACGGCTTCGCGCGTTGACTCGGTCAGTTCGAACTTGACCGGCCGGCCCGTCTTCTTCTGCCGAACGCTCGCGCGATCGGCGGCATAGCCGCTTGGCGCGACGTCATCGACCTTCAGCGCCAGGACATCGCAGCCACGAAGTTTACTGTCGATGGCCACGTTAAACAGAGCCAGGTCACGGAGCCGGCCTTCGACTTGGAGCTTTGTCCGGATGGACCAGACGTGCTTGGGGCGGAGTGGCGGCTTCGCCCCCACGATCTTTCCCTTGTTCCACGGGACGTGATGTGAGGTGTTTTCGATGGTGCTTGAAGCTTCGGTCATGGTGACCTCCTCAGTTAATGAGGTCGGTCATTTTCAAGCCGGCAACTTGCTAAAATAACGTCGCCTTTCGGACCTGGCTGTGTGAAAAGCCACGAGTCGGCTAGGATTCCTCTGTTTCCTGATGGGGGATACGGATGGGACGTTTCGTTGAAGGCGCGGACAGATCCCAGCTGACGCTCTTGCCGGAATGTCTGGAGGATTGGGTAAGCGAGGAAAACGC
>NZ_JBBIAM010000008.1:0-135546 GCF_054185185.1 Bradyrhizobium sp. UFLA05-153 | reverse complement strand
GACTTCGTGAAGTCGCTGATGGACTCCGTGGATCGCGGTGTCGGCCAGCTCGTCGACGCCGACATGAACGCGGAATCCACCCGCTTGACGGCCCTCCAGACCCAGCAGCAGCTCGGCGTTCAGGCGCTCTCGATCGCCAACCAGAACAGCCAGAGCATCCTGTCGCTGTTCCGCTAAGCCTCAAACCATCTTGGGAGGGCCGCGCTTCTCGCAAAAGCGCGGCCCTTTCTATTTGGCGTGACGCCGAGCGCACGCCGTGATGTCGGCTGCCCTGTTGCAACAGGGGCACAAAGCCACAAGCCCCACACAAGCTTCAGCCGCTAACCTCGCCGTTACGACAGGTTGGGCTCTTCAACGATTTTCCGCAGCCCAAAGGCATGATGCCGCTCTGCCGTACCGGTGCAAGCCCGGTATGTCCCCAAAACTCAATCCAATCTTCAAAGGGACATCAAAATGGGTTCTAGTCTGCTTACCAACTCCTCTGCAATGACCGCGCTCCAGACCCTCCGGTCTGTCAGCGCCAACCTGCAGACGACCGAAAACCGGATCTCGACCGGCCAGCGCGTCTCGACCGCCTCGGACAATGCCGCCTACTGGTCGATCGCGACCTCGATGCGCTCCGACAACGCCGCGCTCTCCGCCGTCTCCGACTCGCTCGGTCTGTCGGCTGCGATGGTCGACACCGAATATACCGCTCTGACCTCGGTTATCGGCGACAAGGACTCTGGCCTGACCAAACTCCAGGCGTTGCTGGTCGAAGCCAAGACCGCCGGTATTGACCGCACCAAGATCCAGGCGGATATCACCCAGATCCAGGGGGATATGAACCTCAAGGCCAACTCGGCGACCTTCAACGGAATCAACTGGCTGAGCATCAACACGGGCAGCGGATCCACGGCTACGCCGGCGACCTTCAACCTCGTGTCGTCGTACTCCCGTGTCGGCGGCACGCCCACCATCGGCTCCATCACCGTGACGACCGCCAACTACGCGCTCTTCACCACCGGCGGCGCAAGTCCGACCGGCATTCTCGACGCGCAGACCTCGAGTGTGTCGGTCGCCAACATGACCATCGGCACGCTGACCGATGCGGCGACCGACCAGGCCACGCTCGATGGCTACATCGCGCAGGTCACCGCTGCGATCAACTCGGTGGCCTCGGCCGCCGCCAATCTCGGTGCCGTCAAGAACCGCATCTCGACCAACACGGACTTCGTGAAGTCGCTGATGGACTCCGTGGATCGCGGTGTCGGCCAGCTCGTCGACGCCGACATGAACGCGGAATCGACCCGCCTCCAGGCCCTGCAGACCCAGCAGCAGCTCGGCGTTCAGGCGCTCTCGATCGCCAACCAGAACAGCCAGAGCATCCTGTCGCTGTTCCGCGGCTAAGCGGCGCTTTCGAAAACGACCGTGCTCCCCGAGGGAGCACGGTCCTCGTCCTAAGCGACGACCGGGGCGGCGTCCCGTATACCGCCTAATTCATTCCGAACGTTTCCCTATCGATCACCGGCGCGCGCCGACGCGCCGCGATCTTGCATCGCCAGCGCGATCGTGCCCGGTCTAGTTCGTTCGTCAGCCTCCGATCTCCTTGTAAAATTGCAACGCCTCGCCTGCGAACTGACACATTGGTGTCCTTGCGCAACCTTCAGACAAGGTTGGCAGCGGAGTGTCCTTTGCGTTCGCATTGGTACGAGGTCATATGCTCAGTCGCGCGCAGGTGCAGCAGCTGCTCAACAATCTGCTGGAGCTTGGCCCGCGACGCCTGATGGCATTGGGGCTGATCGGTTTTGCCGTTCTCGTTACCGTCGTGGGCGGCGCCTATTATCTGAGCCGGCCTGAATTCGAGACCCTCTATACCGGCCTGACGCGCGAGGACGTGACGCGGATCGGCGCCGCGCTGCGCGAGCAGAACATCGCCTTCGACGTCAATGCGGCGGGAGATGCCGTCTCGGTTCGCCCGAGCCAGACCATGCAGGCGCGCATGCTGCTCGCCGAGAAGGGGCTGCCAACCAGCGCCAATTCCGGCTACGAGCTGTTCGACAAGATCGGCTCGCTCGGCCTGACCTCCTTCATGCAGGAGGTCACAAAACTGCGCGCGCTCGAAGGCGAGATCGCGCGCACCGTCCAGCTCATGAAGGGCGTGAAGGCGGCGCGGGTCCACATCGTCCTTCCCGTGCGCGGCTCGTTCCGCGCCACGCAGCAGCCTCCGTCCGCGTCCGTCGTGCTGCGCACCGACGGCGCGATCGAGCCGCGCACGGCGCAATCGATCCGCCAACTCGTTGCCGCCGCTATTCCCGGCATGACGCGCGACAAGGTGACGGTGCTGGATGCCGACGGCACGATGCTGCTCGCCGAGGAGGACGAGGCGAGCGCTGCGCCGACCAAGATGGCAAGCCTCCAGAAGATGGTTGGCGGGATGGTGCAGGAGAACATCCGCAAGGCGCTGACGCCGTATCTGGGCCTGGATAATTTCGAGGTCAGCGTCGCCCCGCAGCTCTCGACCGACAAGCGGCAGATCAACGAGACCGTCTATGATCCGGAAGCGCGCGCCGAGCGTTCGGTGCGGAACGTTCGCGAGAAGGAGACGTCACAGAACGCGGATCGCTCGACGCCGACCACGGTGCAGCAGAATCTTCCGGACCAGCAGGTCAATGCCGGCGGCACCAAGAACTCCAATGAGGAGAAGAATCGCCGCGAGGACGTCACCAATTTCGAGGTGTCATCCAAGACAACGACGACGGTCAGCGACGGTTATTCCGTGAAAAAGCTGTTCATCGCGGTCCTGATCAACCGCGCGCGGCTGGTTGCCGATCTCGGCGACAAGACCAATCAGGCCATCGTCGACAGCAAGATCGCCGAGATCAGCCAGCTCGCTGCCACCGCCGGCGGGCTGGACAAGCAGCGCGGCGACCAGATCCAGGTGACGGCCGTCGACTTCGTCGAGGGCTCGCGTGAGCTCGCGCCGGTGCCGCCGATCGGCTTCGTCGAGATGCTGAACCGGCAGATGGGAAGCTTCATCAACGCGGTCACTATCCTGGCTGTCGCCTCGATGCTGGTCTGGTTCGGTCTTCGTCCGGCGGTCAACGGCATCCTCACTCATCGCGCGCAGCAAGAGCAGGTCGAGGCCGCAGAGGCGGCCGCCCAGCTCGAGGCTGCAGCCCTGGCGCTGCCTGAGAACGAGGAGGCGGAGCTCAACCTGGTCGAGGACCTCGAAGGCAAGATGCAGCGCACGCCGCAGAAGCGGCTTGAGCAGATCGTGCGGCTCGACCAGACACAGGCGGCTGCGATTCTCAAAGAGTGGATGCGTCGGGAGGAGGCGGCATGAACGCGGCAATCGGAAAGCTGCTCACGCAGTTCGACGCCAATGGACGGGCGAGGCCAGGCGAGAAACCGAAGCTGCCGGAGCCGGCGGCGAAGCCGAAGGAGGTCAGGCGCGAGCCGCCGCCTCAGCTTCAATCCCAGCCTCAACCCGCCGCGCCGAAGGTTGAGACGCCGCCGGTCAATCTCCTCGACGATGCCTATCGGCGCGGCTACGCCGCTGGCGTTGCGGAAGGAGATGCCAAGCTTGCGGAAGAGCGCGTGCGCGGCGCGATCAGGCTCGGCGAAGAGCGGGCCAAATGGTCCGATCAGCAGGCCGTTGCGATCGTGAACGGCTTCACCGCCGCTTGCCGTGAGCTCGAAACCAATGTCGCAAGCTCGGTGGCCCGCATCCTGCAGCCGTTTCTCGTCGATGCAGTCCGCGACAAGGCGGTTGCGGCCCTGGTTGAGCAGATATCGACGCTGACCTGCCAGTCGCCCGTGCCGGTGTTCAAGATCACGGGGCCGAGCGACCTGCTCGAGCTGGTCAAGACTCAGCTCGACACGGCGCGGCGGACCGGCATCGAATATCAGGTCGCCGACAGCTTCGAAATCCGCGTCGTCGCCGACCAGACGGTGATCGAGACGCAGATCTCCCCGTGGATCGAGCGACTGAAGGATGCGCGACGGTAATCCGCCATGAGCGACGTCCAGCCCGAGCTCGTAATCATCCGCCGCCGCAGCGCGTTCGACGATGCGCCGGCCAAAGGCGGCGTCTGGAAGATCGCCTATGCGGACTTCATGACCGCGATGATGGCGTTCTTCCTGGTGATGTGGCTGCTCAACGCACTCAACCAGGACCAGCGCCAGATCGTGGCGAGCTACTTCAATCCGATCGAGCTCGCCGAGAACGCGCCGGCGCCGAAGGGTCTCAAGGATCCCCGCAAGAAGGACCCTGCCGCGTCCGAGGGCCAGGAAGGCAAGCGCAAGCCGGCGGGCACGAGCGAGGAGCGCCATGGCGACTCGCCCACGGCCGAAAAGCCGCCATTCTACGAGGAGAAGGTGCTGTTTCGCGACCCTTACGCGACGCTCGCGGAGATCGCGGCCGGCTCGAGCCAGGCGGCGGGGCAGCGGCGCGTCGGGGCGCTCGCCTCCGCGGAGGAAGAGGGCCTGAAGGGCGGCGAGGCCTATCGCGACCCCTTCGATCCCGGCTTCTGGAAGTTCGCCCCGCAAACGGCGAAGGACGGACCGGCGAGCGAGACCGAGCCCACCCCAAATCCTGCCGCGCGCAACAATCCTGCCGCCGCGGACCAGGGCGAGCCTGCGCGTCGAAGCAAGGCTGATGACGCCGGCGCCACGGCCGATGCGCAAGCGCCGTCCGCCGGCATGTCGCCTCTGCTGCCGCCCGCTCCTGCGCCTACGCAGGCTGGCCGTGATGGCAAAGCGCAAGTCGATGCTCAGGCCAACGCGCAGGCGAATTCTGCCGCAAAGGACACCGAGCCGCGCGACGCGGCACAGGCGCAGCAGCCGACGGTCAAGCAGTTGCAAGCCGCGATCACCGACGTGCTCTCGGACATCAAGGCCGGCGCCGGGCCGGTGGCGGAGGTGCGCCAGGTCGAGGAGGGGCTGCTCGTCAGCCTGACCGACGATGCGAGTTTTGGCATGTTCGCGGTCGGCTCCGCCGAGCCGCGCCCCGAACTGATCCGCGTCATCGACAAGATCGGGCCGCTGCTGACCAAACGACCGGGCACGATCATCGTGCGCGGCCATACTGACAACCGGCCTTACCGGTCGGATACCTACGACAACTGGCGGCTTTCGACCGCGCGCGCCCAGATGGCCTATTACATGCTGGTCCGCGCGGGCGTCGATGCGCAGCGGATCGAGCATGTCGAGGGTTATGCCGACCGCCGCCCGAAGCTCACGAACGATCCGGCGGCGGCACAAAATCGCCGGATCGAGATTTTGATCCGGGAGAAGCGCCCGTGATCGGCCCGAGAGCTTTCGCGCTGCTTTTGCTGCCGTTCGCTGCGGCGAACGCGCTCGCCGCAGCGCCGGAGCCAGCGCCCTCGACGGAAGAGCCATATGCGCTGGTCCGTTCGTTGCAAGCCGTGCAGGACGGCATCGCCAGCGGCGATGCCGCCGCGCAAAGCGGTCATCTCGCGCTGATCCGGCAGGTCGGCGAGAAATTCCTTGCCGCCGATCCAGGCGTGTGGAGCAGCCCGCAGAACGGCCAGGCCATCGTCGTCTATATGCTCAGCGGCGGCGCGCCACAGGTCGTGCGCAAGCTTCCGCGCGAACGGATTAATGTCGACGAGCGGCTGTTCAATGGCGCGCTCGCCTATGTCGAGGGCCGCCAGGACGAAGCGCGCGAGCTTTTGAAGGACGTCAAGCCGCGCTCGATCCCGTCGAGCATGAGCGGACAGATCGCACTGGTGCAGGGCGCGCTGCTCGCAAGCTCCGATGCATCGGTCGCGATCGAGCGGCTGGACGACGCGCGGCTGCTTCTGCCGGGCACGCTCGTGGAAGAGGCGGCGCTGCGGCGTGAGATTGTGCTGGTCGGGCAGGCGGAGGATTTCGACAAGTTCGAGTTCCTGACGCAGGCCTATATCCGGCACTATCGCAACTCGGTCTATGCCGGCGATTTCTGGCAACGGTTTTCCTCGGCCTTGACGCGTTCGAGCCTCGCGCTCGACGAACACCGCTTTTCGCGGACCACGGCATTGCTCGACCAGATCGACCGCGGGAACCGTCTCAAGCTCTATCTGGTGATCGCCAAGAGTGCGCTGGTCCGCGGGCGGCTTGCCGTGGTGCGACTCGCAGGCGAGCAGGCGCTGTCGCTGAGCGCCGACGGGAGCGTGGATCGCGAGCGGGCGCATCTGTTCCGGGGGAGCGCCCGGGTGCTCACTGGTGACTATGAAGGCGGCCTCACTGAACTGAAGGCGACCGACAGGTCGAAGCTGCCGGAGCGCGAGGCGTCTCTTCTCAATGCAAACATCCAGCTCGCGCTTGACCTTCGCAAGCCGATCTCTGGCCCGCCGTCCGCGATAGCCGCCGACAAGCCGCCGCCCACGCCGGCGCGTCTGGACCTGGCGTCATCGGCTGCGACCCTTGCGCGCGCGCAAAAGCAGCTCGAGGAGCTGGAGCTTCTGACCAAGGACCGCCGCCCATGACCAAGCTCAACGGCACTTCTGGACAGCTCTTCTCTGCCGTCGCCGAAAGCATCAGCGCGCGAGGAACGCTCCAATCTGGAAAGAGTCCCACCGGACAAGGCACTGCGGACTCCTCGTTTCACGATCTGCTTCACACCGTGTCGAACCTCGCAAAGCGGGCCTTGAACGATTCCGGAAATGAAGCGGCCGTGAAGTCGGCGGCACTGCGCACGCACCTCGCGCAATTGACCGAGCGCGACGAACCGAAAGACGAGTCGCTCGACGACCGGACCTCTTCGGCCGAAGAGCCGCAAGCTACCGGCAAGCACGATCCGCTCGATCTCGCACCGAAGGCGGAGGTCCAGAGCCGCTTGAGCCTCCCCACGATGGTCGGGCCGGAGCTTGCCGCCGTGGCGGTCATCAAGCCGCAGGCGCAATCACTCTCGGGCGACAAGAAGGATGCGCCCGCGCGATCGGAGCGATCTCTTGGCGGATGTGAGCTATCGGCTGCAAGCGTTGCGAACGTGCAAACAGTTGACATCGCCGAAACCAGACCGCGAACGCAAGTTGCCCCTCCGCAGGTTGCGACAGTGCCGCAAGGCAATGCGCCTGCGCCAAAGGCGATGCCTGGAGCATCTGGTTTCGAAGCCGTCACGGCGAATGTCGAGCGCGCCGCGAAGGTGTCCGCTCGCGATGCGCTACCGGAAGCGGCAAAGGTGACTGTCGTCCAGCAAGAGACCCATCTTCCACCCGTCGCGCAGTTTAGCGCGCCTCAGCAGGTGGCGAATGCTGTCGTCACTGAATTAGAGAACGCCGCTGCGCCGGCGTCATCCGCCGCACCCGATCTCACTTCAGTCCAAGGCAATGCACCCGATCAGCCGCTGAAAATCCTGACCATCAGCCTCGAGCCGCCCGCGCTCGGCAATGTCACCGTGCGGCTTCGCCTGGTCGGCGAGTCCGTCTCCGTTCATCTTGCGGCCGACCGCAAGGACACCAGCCAGATGCTCGACCAGCAGCGCGACTCGATCCGCGAGCTCATGCAGTCGGCGGGTTATGTCGCCGAGGTCGCGCCGGTCCAGCACGGCGCGCTGGATGGATTTCAGGCAGGCTCAGGCCAGCCACAGCCCTCGCTCTCCGGCCAGCCACAATCGCAGAACGCGCAAGGAGCGTTCGATGGCTCGAACGCATCGTCCGGCCAGTCCGACGGCGGAGCGCGGCAAGCGAGGGACGAGCGCCAGCCCAACCAGGAGACGCGTCATGAGCAGGACGTGGCCCAGCGCACTCGTCGCGGCCCTGTTTATCTTTAGTGCGACCGCCGCCGCCGCGGGCGCGGACGGCTCGCGCCCTTGCGAGCGCGAGATGGCGCGCGCGGCGCAAGCGCACGGCATTCCGCTCGGCGTCCTGTATGCGGTTGGTCTCACCGAAACCGGCCGCCGTGGTGCGCTCTACCCTTACGCTCTCGGCGCCGAAGGCCAGACGGTGTTTGCCAAGGACCTCGACGACGCGATGGCGAATTTCGAGGCGATGCGACATCGGGGCGTCAAGCTGATCGATCTCGGCTGCATGCAGATCAACCATTACTATCACGGTGACAAGTTTGCTTCCGTGCGGGCGATGTTCGATCCCGCCAGCAATGTCGACTACGCCGCGCGCTTCCTCAAGGAACTGAAGCAGCGCGAGGGAAGCTGGACCATGGCGGTCGCCCGCTACAATGCGGGTCCCAACAATCAGCCCGCGCAGAAACGCTACGTCTGCCACATCGTTGCTCATCTCGTCGCTAGCGGGTTCGGTGCCTGGACCGACAAGGCGCGCGCCTTCTGTCAGAAGGAAGCGGCGTGACGACGATGCGTGCGATCTACGGCCAGCCCCGCGCAAGCAAGCACGGTCATTGTAAGCCCAATATACCAAAGGAGCCCAATCCATGAGCCTGTATGGCGTAATGCGCACCGGCGTGTCCGGCATGAGCGCGCAGTCCAACAAGCTGTCGACGGTTTCGGACAACATCGCGAACGTCAACACCACGGGCTACAAGCGGGCTGAGACCGAATTTTCCTCGCTGATCCTGAAGAGCGGCACCGGCAATTACGATTCTGGCGCGGTCGAGACGCATGTCCGCTACGCGATCACGGATGCCGGACATGAACAGTTCACGACGTCGACGACCGACCTCGCCGTCCAGGGTAACGGGTTCTTCATGGTGTCGGACGCCACCAACACACAGCAGTACCTTACGCGAGCTGGCTCGTTCGTGCCGGACAGCCAGGGCAATCTGGTCAATGCGGCTGGCTTCTACCTTCTGGGTTACCCTGGTGCTGTATCCAATATCTCCTCGAACAGCACCGCCGGCATGCAGATCGTCAACGTCAATCTGGCAACGCTTCAGGCCACGCCTTCGACCCTGGCGACCGTCACCGGCAATCTGGACCCGAGCGCGGCCGTCATCGCCGGTCCACCCACTCCGGCTTCCTACTCCGCGAAGAGCTCAATCGTGGCATACGACAACATCGGCAGGCCGGTGACGCTCGACGTCTACATGAGCAGGACCGCAACGACTGCTGGTCTGGATACCTGGCAGGTCCAGGTCTACGATTCAGCGACGAACACCGCGCTCGCGGGTGGTCTCGGCACTTTCAACTTCGATACGACTGCGGCTGGTAAGGGCGCACTGGTCGGTCCACCAACGTCACTCACGGTGACTGTTCCCGGTGGCTCGGCCTTTACCGTCGACCTAACGGCCATGACCCAGGTGGCATCGAGCTTCAATTTCAAGGCCACAGTCAACGGCAACGCTCCATCCGCCGTCGAGAAGGTGGATATCGATAGCAAGGGTGCGGTGAATGCGATCCTTCAAAATGGGACGCAGATACAGATCTATACGTTGCCGCTCGCCGATGTCCCGAGCCCCGACAACCTCACGCCCGAGGTCGGCAACGTCTACTCGGTGAGCCTCAACTCCGGAAACCTGCAGATCGGGAGCGCCGGCACGGGCGGGCTCGGCACCATCCAGTCCGGCGCGCTGGAGGAATCCAACGTCGATCTCGCCGACGAGCTGACCTCGATGATCGAGGCGCAGCGCGGCTTCACCGCGAACTCGAAATCGTTCCAGACCGGCGCGGACCTTCTGGACGTCGTCGTCAACCTGAAGCGCTGATCCCGGCCGCGAGCAAGCCAAAGAGCAAGTCATGTCCCTCACTGCCGCTCTCGACAATGCCCGCTCCTCACTCATGGCGACGGGCGTCCAGTCGTCGGTCATCTCGCGCAATATCGCTGCCGCCAGCCAGGCCGGCTATTCGCGCAAGATCGCCGTGCTGGACACGTTGCCCGGTGCGGGCGTCTATGTTGCCGCGATCCAGCGCGCCGCGAGCGTCGGCCTGTTCACCAACGTCCTGACCGCGACGTCGGCGTCCGCCGGGCAAAGTGCGCTCTATGATGGCCTCCAGAAGATCGCGGCGTCCACGGTGGATGATCCGGAGCTGAATCAGTCGCCGACCGCTGAGCTCAACAAGCTGAAGCAGGCGCTCCAGCAATTCGCCAACGCCCCCGACAATACGACGCTGGCGCAGGCTGCGGTCTCCTCGGCCAAGGACATGGCGACCGCGCTCAACGACGCGACGAACACCGTGCAGTCGGTTCGAGAGGGTGCCGATGCCGATATGGCGACCTCGGTCGCCAACATCAATCAGCTCCTCACCCAGTTCGACACCGTCAATACGGCGATCGTGAAAGGCACGATCGCCGGTGATGATGTGACCGACTATCTCGACCAGCGCGATAGCATCGTCTCGAAAATGTCGCAGGAGGTCGGCGTCTCCATGTCGATCCGCGCCAATGGCGATGCGGCGCTCTACACCGATAGCGGTGTCGTGCTGTTCGACAAGGTGGCGCGGACGGTAAGTTTCGCGCCGACCAACGCCTACACGCCTGGCACGACCGGCAACGCCGTCTACATCGACGGTGTGCCAGTGACCGGCGCCAATTCCGTCATGCCGATCAAGACGGGCAAGCTCGCCGGCCTCGCTCAATTGCGCGACAACGCGGCGGTCACCTACCAGGACCAGCTCGATGAAATCGCGCGCGGCCTGATCAGTGCCTTCCAGGAGACCGATCAGACCGGCGCCGCACTGCCGAACGTGCCTGGTCTCTTCACCTATCCCGGCGCGCCGACGATGCCCGCGAGCGCGACCGTCTTGGTCGGTCTCGCCGGCACCATCACCATTGCGGCTTCCGTCGATCCGAATGCCACTCCCAGCGGAAACCCCAACCTGCTGCGCGACGGCGCGATTAGCGGCAACCCCGCTTACAGCTACAATACGGCCGGCAATGCCGGCTTCTCGACGCGTCTGCAACAGCTCATCAGCAATATGGATGCGGCGCAGCCGTTCGACCCGGTCGCGCAGGGCAAGCCGAGCGCCGGCGTAATCGATTTCGCCTCGTCGTCCGCGAGCTGGATCGAAAACCAGCGCAAGACCGCTGACAACGGCGTCCAGTATCAGAACACGCTGCTCGACCGCAGCAACTCGGCGCTCTCGAACGTCAATGGCGTCAACATGGACGACGAGATGTCGCTCATGCTCCAGGTCGAGCGCACTTACTCGGCGTCGTCGAAGCTGATCTCGACCGTCGACAACATGTTGAGCAGCCTGCTGGCCGCCGTGGGGACATCATCATGATGAGCGCGAACTATATCTCGACCTTGATGCTTTCCTCGTCATTGAGGTCCTCGATCACGAACAACCAGAGCGCGCTGAGCAACGCTTCCAAGGAGGCGACCACCGGCCGGTTTGCCGATGTCGGCCTCCAGCTCGGCGTGTCCACCGGGCGCGACGTGGCGCTGCGAGCGGACATGGACTTCATCGACCAGATCGTGGATACCAACGGACTGGTCTCGGGCCGCCTGGACGTGACCCAGAACCGGATCACGCAGCTTGTCTCGACCGCCCAGGATTTCCTCGAGAGCCTGATCACCGCGCGCGACGTCCCCAACGGCGCCCAGATGACCCTGCCGAGCGCCTCCGCCAATCTGCAGGACCTCATCGGCGTGCTCAACGCGTCCTACAATGGCTCATATCTGTTCGGCGGTCTGAACACGCAGAATGCGCCAATCACGAATTATGCGCCGGGCTCGACCAGCAAGAACCAGGTCGACGCTGATTTCCTGGCAGCGCCGCCCACTGGCTTCGGCTTCACGCAGAGCGCGGCTGGCGTGAGTGGTATTACGCCTGCCCAGATGCAGAACTTCCTCAACACCACCTTCGATGCGGAGTTCCAGAGTCCCGCCTGGAACAACAACTGGTCGTCGGCCACCAACCAGACGCTGAGCAGCCGCATCTCGACGACCCAGATCGTCAATACGTCCGTCAGTGCCAACCAGCAGGGCTTCCGCCAGCTCGCCGAGGCCTACACCATGCTCAGCGATCTCGGCAACGCGAACCTGAACCAGGCGACGTTCCAGACCGTCGTCAACAAGGCCATCGGTCTCGTCGGCGGCGCGATCGACAACCTCGCTGTGCTCGGCGGCACGATCGGCTCGGTCCAGCAGCAGATCTCGACCGCGACCGACAAGCTGAAGATCCAGCACGACATCCTCAACCAGCAGGTCGTCGACATGGAGAAAGTCGATCCGACCGAAGCCTCGGTCCGCATCAACACGTTACAAAACCAGATCGAGACGGCACTCGCGCTCACCTCGCGGATGCAGAAGATCAGCCTCATCAACTATCTCTGAGCCGCAGTGTCGTCGTTGTCCCGTCGTTCGGTTTCCTGCGCAAAGTGGTTCAGATGACTTTTGAAGCTTATGAAGCGGTGGTGGAAGACAGTAGCCTCGAGGCGCGGAGCCGCGAACGGATGGCCCTGACGCTCGGCATCGACCGCATGGAGCGGCTCGGCAAGGGTCATTTCAGCGCCGAGGACCTGGTCGAAACCCTGCTCTATGTCCGCCGCCTGTGGGCGATCTTCATCGAGGATCTCTCGCATCCGGAGAACGGCTTGCCCGAGCAGCTCCGCGCCGACATCATCTCGATCGGCCTGTGGGTCGTCAAGGAAGCCGATCGTCTGCGCGCGGAGAAATCGAACGACGTGGCGCAGCTCGTCGAGATCAATCGCGTGATCCGGGACGCGCTCTGATGAAGATATCCTTGCGGGCGGGCGAGCGGATCTACGTCAACGGGGCGGTGCTGCGCGTGGACCGCAAGGTCTCGCTCGAGCTCGTCAATGACGTGATGTTCCTTCTGGAAGGTCAGGTCATGCAGGCGGCTGACGCCACGACGGCGCTGCGCCAGCTCTATTTCATCGTCCAGCACATGCTGATGAATCCGACCGGCGTCGCCGATGCCGCCGCGCTCTACGCCCAGCACCACGCCGCCCTGCTGGCGGTCTGCGAGAACCAGCAGATGCTGGAGGGCCTCGCCGTGATCGACGAACAGGTCGGGACGAGCCGTTACTACGAGGCCTTGAAGCGGATAAGGGCGCTGTTTCCGGTGGAGCAGGCGATCCTGGCCGGCCCTGCGACCAACGCCCCCTTCGAGGCGGCCTGACAGCGGAGAGAGACATGAACGTCACCAGCGCCACCGACGCGACCAGCACGCAGTCGACCTCGACCGGAACCACCACGACGACGGCAACCAACACGGTCGACTACAACACCTTCCTGCAGCTCCTCATCGCCGAGATGAAGAACCAGGATCCGACCAATCCGATGGATACATCGCAATATATGAGCCAGTTCGCGCAGCTCTCGACGGTCGAGCAGGCCATGCAGACCAATTCGAAGCTCGATGCGCTGCTCTCCTCCTCGGCGCTGTCCCAGGCCGACGGGCTGATCGGGCACACGGCGAGCTATACCGATAGCAGTGGAACGACCGTGAGCGGCAAGATCGCCTCGGTCTCCATCAACACCGACGGCGCCGTCGCCACGCTCGAGAACGGCACGCGGATCCCGGTCGGCGCCGGGCTCACCATCAGCTAGCCCATGAACGAGAGGGACGCCCTCGACATCGTTCAGCAGGCGATCTGGACGATCATCATCGCCTCGGGGCCCGCGGTCGGCGCGGCGATGCTGGTCGGCACGATCATTGCTCTCGTCCAGGCCCTGACCCAGGTTCAGGAGGTGACGCTGACCTTCGTTCCGAAGATCATCGTGATCCTGCTCGTCGTGGCCGTGTCCGGCTCCTTCATCGGCGCACATCTCTCCACCTTCACCGAGATGGTCTATTCGCACATCGAGCACGGATTCTGACCAGCCGCGGCCCCACCATCCTCGCGTAAGCTTTGCGCGGCAGATTGCACGGCGGATTTCTCCTGCCGGTGACCCATGGCCGATACGTTGACTGCGAGCCTGCCGAACCCGCGACGACTTGGCGCGGACGCCTTCTTCGCGGGCGGCATCGTGGTCATGCTTACGATCCTGTTCCTGCCGATCCCGCCGATGCTGATCGATCTCGGCCTTGCGTTCTCGATCGCGCTTTCGGCGTTGATCCTGATGGTCGCGCTGTGGATCCAGCGGCCGCTCGACTTCTCCGCATTCCCGACCGTGCTCCTGATCGCGACGATCCTGCGGCTGGCGCTGAACATCGCGACCACCCGACTGATCCTGTCGCGGGGCGGGGAGGGCGAGCAGGCCGCCGGCCATGTCGTCGCCGGCTTCTCCAAGTTCGTCATGGGTGGCGATTTCGTCATCGGCCTGATCATCTTCGCGATCCTGGTCACGGTAAACTTCGTCGTGATCACCAAGGGCGCGACCCGTATCGCCGAAGTCGGCGCCCGTTTCACCCTGGACGCCATCCCCGGCAAGCAGATGGCGATCGATGCCGATTTGTCCGCGGGCCTGATCGACGACAAGGAGGCGCAGCGCCGGCGCCGCGAGCTCGAGGAAGAAAGCGCGTTCTTCGGTGCGATGGACGGTGCCTCGAAATTCGTGCGGGGCGACGCTATCGCGGGCCTGATCATCACCGCGATCAACATCTTCGGCGGCATCGTCATCGGTGTCACCCATCACGGCCTGACGCTCGCGCGCGCCGCCGACGTCTACACCAAGCTGTCCGTCGGCGACGGTCTGGTGTCGCAGATGCCGGCTCTGATCGTCTCGCTGTCGGCGGGCCTCCTGGTCTCCAAGGGGGGCACCAGGGGGTCGGCGGAGCAGGCCGTGCTGCGGCAGCTCGGCGGCTATCCGCGCGCCGTCTCGGCAGCCGCGCTGATGATGTTCGTTCTCGCACTCATGCCGGGTCTACCGCTGGCGCCGTTCGTATTGCTTGGCGGGGTCATGGCTTTCGTCGGCTATTCGCTGCCCAAGCGCCAGGCGGCCGAGCAGCGCAAGGAGGAGGCGCGCAAGGCCGACGCGCGGGCCCAGGCGGAGGCCAAGGAATCCGTCAAGGAATCGCTGAAGACCGCGGAGATCGAGCTCTCGCTGGGAAGCCAGCTCTCGGTTCACCTGCTCGGCTCGCGCAGCGAGCTCGCCCATCGCGTCGCCAAGATCCGCAAGAAGTTCGCCAAGCAGTACGGCTTCGTGATCCCGGAGATCAAGCTCACCGACAACCTGTCGATCGATCCCAAGGGCTACCAGATCCGCATCCACGACACGCGCATCGCCCATGGCGAGTTGCGGCTCGGCGAGATCATGGTGCTGGTGGACAAGGACGGCAAGCCCGACGTGCCCGGCGACGAGGTGATCGAGCCGGCCTTCGGCATGAAGGCGCTGTGGGTGACCGAGGCCTTCACCGAGGAGGTCAAGCGGCAGGGCTGCAAGCCTGTCGACAATCTGTCGGTACTGCTCACGCATCTGAGCGAGGTCCTCAGGGCGAACCTCGCCCAGCTCCTGTCTTACAAGGACATGCGTGGCCTGCTCGACCGGCTCGATCCCGAGTACAAGCGCCTGGTCGAGGATCTCTGTCCGTCGCAGATCTCCTATTCCGGATTGCTGGCGATCCTGAAGATCCTGCTCGCCGAGCGCGTTTCGATCAGGAACCTCCATCTCATCCTCGAGGCGATCGCCGAGATCGCACCGCATGTGCGTCGCTCCGAGCAGGTCGCCGAGCATGTGCGGATGCGGCTTGCCCAGCAGATCTGCGGCGATCTCTCCGACAACGGCGTGCTCAACGTGCTGCGTCTTGGTAACCGCTGGGACCTCGCATTTCACCAGAGCCTGAAGCGCGACGCCAAGGGCGACGTGGTCGAGTTCGACGCGGATCCGCGCCTGATCGAGCAATTCGCGACCGAGGCCAGTGCCGCCGTCAGGAAGATCACGGAGACGGGCACTAACGTCGTGCTGGCGGTGACCCCGGAAGCCCGTCCTTACGTCCGCATGATCCTGGAGCGGGTGTTTCCGACCCTGCCGATCCTGTCGCATGTCGAGGTGGCACGCAGCGCCGAGATCAGGGCGCTTGGAGCGGTGTCGTGATCAGCGGTCTTGCGGACAGCGTTCTGGCCACCTTCATCGTGTTCTGTCGCATCGGCGCCTGCCTGATGCTGGTGCCCGGCTTTTCCAGCGTCAACATTCCCGTTCAGATCCGCCTGTTCGTCGCGATCGTCACGACCTTTGCGCTGGCGCCGATCCTGGTCGCGACGCTCAAGCCGCTCCTGACAGACGCGCAGCCGCTCACGCTGGCCTCGCTGATCGGTTCGGAGCTGTTCACCGGCAGCATCATCGGCATCGCTGGGCGTGTGTTCTTCCTTGCGCTTCAGACCATGGCGACCGCGATGGCGGGCGCGATCGGGCTTTCCAACATCCCGGGAACGCCGGTCGGCGATACCGATCCGGCGCCGGCGCTGGTTCCGCTGATCATGGCGGCCGTGACCACGCTGTTCTTCATGACCGATCAGCACTGGCAGGTACTCAGAGGGCTCATGAATTCCTACGACGTCTGGCATCCCGGCGACAGGCTCGGCGGCGATGTCGCGCTTTCGCAGCTCGTCAACCGTCTCTCCGAAGCCTTCGTGCTGACGCTGCGGATCACCAGTCCCTTCATCGTCTACTCCGTCATCGTCAATCTGGCCGTTGGCCTGGTCAACAAGCTGACGCCGTCCATCCCGGTCTATTTCATCTCGGTGCCGTTCGTTTTGCTCGGCGGGCTCTTGCTGCTCTATCTGATCAGCGATGAGCTCCTGACGCAGTTCATGATCGGCGTGACGTCGTTTCTGGCGGAATGATCGATGACGTCACGTGCGGAAAGACTCACGCGCTTGGTCTCGCTGATGAAGCTGCAACTTCGGCTGTCCGAGTGGCAGCTCGTGCAGCTCAGGCAGCGGGAGCAGCACTTGCAGGACGAGGAGGTCTATCTGGTCGGCGCCCTCAATGACGCGGAGCTGCCGGCCGGCTCGTCGAGCTTTTCGATCTCGCGGCGTCTTGCGACAACCAGCGTCGGGGCCCGCGCGGTCCAGGCCGAAGCCGAGAAGCAGCTCGGCCAGGTCCATGCTCAAAGCCGACGCGTGAAACATCTAGAGCAGGTCGCAAGAGGTGTGATCGCGAGCAAGCAGCGCGAGGCGGAGATGCGCGTCCTCGAGGAGATCGCCGGCGCGCACTCCGGTGCGCGCGACTGGACGTCCATAAGCAGCTAACCGGAGCCGATACATGATCGTGACACCGACGCCCGACGTCGTCCTCGACGTCCTGGAGGCCGCCGACCCGGTGACGCAGCGTGCGGCCACCGCGAAGCTCGATGCGCTGAAGTCGTCGGATGCCGACTTTGCTGCCACGATGGAAACCGAGGCCACCAGAGCGGCGAGCGTCGCCGGCGATCAGGTGGCGACAAAGACGCAGGAGGCCTCGCTCGACTCCTCGAATGCGGCCGCACCGGTGCGGGTGATCAAGGCTCCGTCCTCGGGCGACGTCTACCGCAAGTTCGAGGCTTTCGTTCTCCAGGTCTTCGTCGAGACGATGTTGCCGCAGAACGCGCAGGACCTGTTCGGCAAGGGTACCGCGGGCGGCATCTGGCGCTCGATGCTGGCGGAGCAGCTCGGCAATCAGCTCGCGCAAGGCAAGGGGATCGGCATTGCGAGGCAGCTTGCATCTGCGCATCCGGCAGCTGCGGATGGCAAGTCGGAAAAAGCCGGATGATCTGGGTGGGATTGAGACGAGCGGGAAGGTGACTTGAGATGCAGGCGGAAGAAGGCGCAACGAGCATGGCGGCGGAGCAGTGGGACACAGAGACCGGGGGGGCGGGCGAAGCGGCGCTACCCGTGCATCTGCCGGATGTGCGCGCCGAGCCCGCGCCCGTGGCGGTCGATCCGTCCAGGTCCGACGAGGTGCGTGGCCTGCTCGCGGCCATCCGGCGGCTCGAGAGGGTCATCGAGGAGGAGACGCTCGCACTCCAGACGGGCAAGAAGATCGATTTCGACGATTTCAGCACGCGCAAGAGTCGCAGCATGCTGGAATTCGTCCGCCTGATGCGCGCGCAGCTCCACCTCGGCGCGGAGGCCGAGGTGACCGAGGAAATTCAGAACCTGCGGCGGAAGCTCGAGAAGAACCGCGCGGTCCTCGAGATGCACTACGACGCGGTGCGCGAGGTGGCTGAGATCATCGTGCGGGCGATCAGGGAGGCCGAGTCGGACGGCACTTATAGCGGCAAAACTTCGCAGGAGGGCAAATGATCAGGCTGCTCCTCACCGGACTCTGGGTGTGCGTTCTCACCGCGGGCGGAAGCTATGCGGTCGCCTATTGGAAAGAGAACGGCGGCCTGATCCACAAGGACGAATATCTCGACGGCCTGCAGTACCAGAAGACGCGGGCGCTCAGCGTGCCGATGGTCGAGAACGGCAGCGTGCAGGGCTACATCGTCGCGCGGTTCGTCTACACGGTCGAGGCGCGGACGATGCATCAGCTCACCGTTCCGCCGGATCCGTTCGTCATCGATGAAGCCTTCCGAAAGATTTACGCGGACGACCGCCTGGATTTCAGGAAGCTCGCCCGATACGACCTGTCCATCCTGACGGCCGCCATCAAGCAGCGCGTCAACGAGCGTATGCAGGCCGACGTCATTCAGGACGTCCTGGTCGAGGATTTCAACTACGTCTCGCGCGAGGAATTCCAGCCCAAGCCGTAGCTTCAAAAGCTGCCGGCGGGGATTGGCATAAGCAGCGAAAGGTCAACTGCGCTCGCAATGACGGAGTTTGCCGCTGCGACTGTCATCCCCGCGCACGTTGTGCGCAGGGACCTCGTCTGGCTTTGAGCTGTTAGCTCGCGGAGTATGCCGCCGGGCTGGAATGCGACCGGTTGAGGAGGATGCCGACGTCCTGGAGTTCCCCGATCGGCTCGTCGATGGTCTCGCTCACGGGGATGTCGAGCCGGTAGCCGACGTAGCGCCGCGCCACGATGGCATCGAAGCCGAGGCGATCGCGCAGCTTCTTGCGCAGCTTGCTGACATGGCTCTCGATCACGCTCTCGTCATAGGTCGACTCGAAGATGCCGTAGACCGCATTGAAGATCTGCGTCTTCGTGATCCATTTGCCGTGGTTGCCGACCATGTATTCAAGGATGCGTAGCTCGCGGCGGGGGAGCGTCAGAGCATGGCCGCCGATCTCCGGATCGCGGCCGTTGAAGAAGACCTGGATCCTGGTCTCGCAGGGCCGCGGGCTGTCGCCCATCCGGCGGCGCGCGATCGCCGCAGTCCTGGCGAGGATCTCGCGCAGGTGGATAGGAACGTGGACGACGTCGTCGACCCCGGCCTCGAACAACTCCAGCGTATTCTTGAGCATCTTCAGTCCGCTCAAGGCGATGATCGGAGCCGATGATCGCTTCCGTACCGCGCGCGGAATGCTTCCGCGCGCATCGACATCCCCCAAGAGGAAGGCGTCGACGGCCTCGAGATCCGCTTCGCTTGCGGATTGCAGCCAGTCCCAGAATTCACCGGAAGAGAAGCCAATCGACGAAACGCCTTCACGAACGAGCCCTGTAATGTAGCTGTTCGCCACGCTTTCGCGATCATCAACGATTATATACATCAGTCTTTCGCCCCTGTTTCGCACTCGCCGGGATTCTGCCGGGAAGACTTTTGTGATGCCCCGGCCGAACCAACAGCCATGCCGTTTGACGATATTCCCCCGCGAACGCTTGTTGTGGTTCGGTGATGACGTTCGCAGGCAGCCCTTCGCGTTCAGCGCCTGCGGTCTGCAGGCCTGTTACGCCACTCGATACTGAACGCTTACGAAGTGAGGCTCGGCGAGCGCCTTACGATGGCCTCGCGAAGCAGATGAGAAACGATTTGGTCCGGCTGCGTCGAGTTACGGATTGCGTCCGAACATTGCTGAACCGTGTCGTTCTCCTCGCCAACTGGCGAGAATCACTTGAGTAGGACCGTAACAATTGCCGAATTCCGATCAAGCGCGCGGAAAAAACCTCTTGGTAAGCGGGCTTGATGCTGTTTGTTTTTACTGGTTGCTTCTTGGTATTTCAGAGCGTAACAGTTGATTAAGCATCCTTACTACATCTGTCGTGTTCCGGTTCGATCGGTCGCCGACGCCGTGAAATCACGGGCATTTTGTGCGCTTGCGTAAACGCGCTTCGGAAGCGGATTTTGACTCCTGCATCGACACCTGAGCCTGCGAGGCGGGTGCGCCAATTTGACTCAGGTAGCGCCAGACAAACGCCGCAAATGCAAATCGCGATCGCGCTGTTGCTTTGATGCCGCACTGCAGAGTGTCGTGCCGGCGCACTACGCTTGGTTGCGTCGTATCCGGCATGACGAACGGACATCCGCGCCGGTTTCGGACAAGCTTGGCGATCTAGCTTCGCGAACAGTGAGAAGAACCGAGACGGAGCATTTTGAATGTCGTCCGATGGACAGGCTCGTCCGAATGGACCGGCAGACATGTCGGGGGCAGCGACGCAGCGCCGCGACGCGCAAGATCCGAAAGGTAAGGGCCCTTCGCCACGCACTGCCGCGCCTCAGGCGGGCACCAGGAATGCGTCGGCTGTTGCGGCGGATGAAGCGGTTGCAAAGGAAGCGCTCGAAGGGCTCAAGCGTATTCGCGCCAAAGCCCGGTTGGACAAGATGGCGATACCGAAGCCCGCGTCGGTCGCGATGCGGCCGGCCGTGATCGTCTCCAAGCCGCCGGCGCCGCGTCCCTCCTGGGTGGTACCGCTTGCGACACTGGCGATCGCGGTTGGTCTGGTGGTCAGCGCCTGCACCGGCGTCATCGCCTATCTGACCACGCAGCCGAGCCAGACCAATGCGGCGACCAGCGCCGAGATCAGGAATTTGCGCGAGACAGTCGCGCAGTTGCGCCGTCAGGTCTCCGGTGTCTCGGAGAATCTCGACGGCTTGCGGACCGCCGTCGATCTCTCGAGCAAGACCACGAGTGATCGCTTCGGTCGCTTCGCCGAGAATCTCGACCGCATCGAGCGCGTCAACTCGGCTTCGACCGCGAAGTTCGAGAAGCTCGCTCAGGCGCAGACGCCTGTGCCGGCTCCCGTCGCCTCCCAGACGGCGTCTGCCGGCCAGCCCATGGCGGTCGTGGCGTCGGCAGGCCCTGGCACCGAGATCACTGGTTCGGTGTCGCCGTCAGAGCACGCGACGCCTCCGAAGAAGGTGGTCAAGGGCTGGTCGGTTCGTCAGGCCTATGAAGGCATCGCGATCCTTCAGGGGCCGAACGGCGTCGTCGAGGCCATCCTCGGACAACAGGTGCCGGGCCTCGGCCGCATCGAGGAGATCAAAAGCGACAGTGGGCGTTTGCTCGTGCTGACCAGCGCCGGCGCGGTTCTGCCGGCGCGGAAAACGGCGCCCTGATCCCGCGTTATTGCCTGCGCTGCTCGAAGCTCGTGCACAACAGCTCGGTCTCGACGTCCGTGATGATGGCGCGGAACAGGCGGCAGGTGAACTCGGCAGGCGTCCCGCTCTCGGGATTGCTACGCGTCTCCCTCAGAAACATGCAGCCCCGGCAAATGTCGGCGCGGTGCCGCTGCTGGCCGGTATCCGACTGGTCCAGTACGCGACGTAGCGCGTCGCGAAAGCTCGTCTTGCGCTCCTCGTCGAGCAGCGCAATCGCATCCACCAGGGCATTGACGGGGTCGCGTACCAGAAACTTCTTGCCCTGCTGCGTCACGCTCAGCGTCACGGAACGCTTGTCCTTGGCCGATCGCGTCTTCTCCAGATATCCCTTTTGCTCCAGCTCCTGGATGATGTAGGACGCCGTGCCACGGGTCGTGCCGACATGGCTCGCCAGCGCCGAAGGCGTCCGCGAAAATCTGTTCGCGCGGGCAAGGAAGCGCAGCGCCATCCATTCCCGATCGCGCAAGCCGTGCTTGACCTCTTCAAACAGAAAAATCCGCGCGAGCTGCCCCAAAAGCTCGATCGACTCGCGTGCCAAATTCATCGTCATTCCAAAATCGTCATTCAAAGTTCGCCTTGCCCGGCTGACTTGCGAAGCTGGCGCGCCAAGCCGGCTCGCCAAGTCAGACCGGATATTGATGGAGCCGCTCGCCGCGTGATCGGTGCGCTGGCGAGACTGCTCGTGAACAGCTCCACACGCCGCCGCAATGTTGCTTCGCGAAACCGGATGGAACCCGGCAGGGACCTACGGCATCAGGACGAAAATTCGAGTAAATTGCTCGGCTAAAGTCTTCTGAAAATCTACGACAAATACGAGGGGCGCGAATTGTCATGGGGCGCATCGCGATATCGCGACGCGGATCCGCAAGCGTGACGCGGCTGCCGTTCGCGATGCGATTGAAGCTTAGCGCGGCTCGACCACCTCGCCGTCTTCCTTCACGAAACGTCCGACGGGTTTGTCCAAAAGGTCGATCACGGCCTCCGAGGGCCGGCACAGTCGCGCGCCCTTCGGCGTCGCGACGATCGGACGGTTGATGAGGATGGGATGCGCAATCATGAAATCGAGCAACTGGTCGTCGGTCCAGTTCGGGTCTTCGAGGCGGAGCTCCCGATAGGGCGTGCCTTTTTCGCGCAGTAGAGCGCGGACCGAAATCCCCATCTCTGCAACCAGCTCCTTGAGCCGTTCGCGTGTCGGCGGTGTCTTGAGGTATTCGATGACGACGGGCTCGGCGCCGCTCTGCCGGATCATCGCGAGCGTGTTGCGCGAGGTGCCGCAAGAGGGATTGTGGTAGATGGTGACGGTCATCGTAATGTCTCCGCGATTGCGACGGGCCGCGCACCGGCGTACGCCCGAGGAGCCGGTTCACCAGAAGCTCCGGCATTCGCGCAGCAAAGTCCGGCGAGGATGAAGCCCGGCAGATCCACCGGTCCAATAGCGGAAAACGTGTTCGTCGGCGAGCACGCGATGGCGATTTCTCGCAGGACGTCCCTGCATCAAGGGCCCGCGGGACGACCGCTAGATCGCGTTCCGGGGACGCTGGAAGGGGCCGCTTCCGGCTTCGTCCTTGCGGGATCGGTACAGGGCGATGATTCCTCGGCAGGCCTTGCCGTCGAGACGATGAAAATCGAGCTTCAACCGTTCGAGCTCGCCGGCCGTGATGCGATAGTTGGGTGCCCCGAGGAACAAAAGTGCCATCGTGGTCGGCCAGCAGAAATTCAGCGATCTGGCCAGGATCAGTGCAGGCTCGCGATCCCGTTCGATCAATGCGCGTTCGACGATGTCGACGGGCAATGGGCACAGCAAGGATAGCGCGACGGCCGTTTCGTTGAACTTGAGAGAGTGGGCGAACTCGAAGACCTTGTCTTCGGTCAGCTCGCCGCGCTCGTGCAGCTTTGCGACCGTCCGCTTGGCGGTGAAATAATCCTTGGAAGCCGGGCCGAATCTGGCGTGCACCGCGCCGGTGATGTCGACGACGACCCGGTGAATCTGCGGCGCGATATCGGGCCGCTCGCGCTCGAGCTTCTCACGCACTTCTGCGGAAGCTTTGGCGATAAGCTGATGGAACAGATGCCGGGGGATGTCCTTTCGCAGCCCGACGGATTCAGCGAGGATCGAATCTCCTTCGGAACGCCGCACGAGGTGCAGGAAGCCGGAATTCGTAAAGCTTGCACCCTTGTTTGCCGCGACCGAGTTGACGACCTCGTTGCCGCCGCGGACCACGAGGACATCAGTCACGGCCTCTGGAACAGACTGTCGCTGGGAGATCGCGAGCAGATGCTGCTGGCTCTTGCTCCTGGCACAAGCGATCAAGGTCTCGGTGTCCAGGCGCTGCGATTGCCTGAGGATAGGCCAGGCCACGTCGATGCAGTCGTCGGAGGCGAGCTGGCTCGTCAGCTTGTAGGGCGCATTGTTGCTGGCGGCCAGTTTTCCCGCCAGCCGCGCACGTGCCGTCGTTTCGATCTCCTGGGCAAGGCGGCCGATGATCTCGCCGAAAGTCCAGATTTGGTCTTCGGAATAGGTCCCAGCGATCAGGAGATCGGTCGCGTGCCACATCGCCCGCAGACAGCTCTCGGGATTTCCTTTTGCAACAGTCTCTTCCAGATCGAGCAGGAGCGACGTGGTTTCGACCATGGGGGCAACTCGCGGCTTGAAAATGTTCAAAGCAAAACAACTCGAGGAAACGGCGCCACTTCGCCATCACATGCTTGAACGAGCGGTAAAGCCCGGGCCCGCGCCTCTAACCTGACTTAACGTCGGTGCAATGGAATCGCTCAAATTTGAGTTGGTTCCGGGAGGGCCCCGGCGAGCGCAGGCAGCGGGGAGATATCGATATTTGCAATAATTCTGATTTATCGAATAAGGCGAATCGCCTCAGCTCGGGAAAGCGAAGGTTCGATAGTCGTCACGAAATGTGGGCCGGGCTGCGGTAGAGGCCCAGGCAGCGTTGGCGCGGAGGGGCCGCAATGATTTGAACCGCCTCCACGAGGCGATTGCGAGAGCTCGTCAATTCACGATAGACACCGCTCCACACTGCTGGCATACCAAATACCTGATGTGGTGGGGGTAAAACCGCAAGGCGCTTAGAGACTTGGCATCGTCGCGCCGCGCAGGAGGTCTGGGATCGCAGAGATTGTTTGTGAAAGAGAGAGCATGGCGCGCAACATTTTGATCCTTGGGGCCTCCTACGGCTCCCTGCTGGGGACCAAGCTTTTGATGGCGGGTCACAATGTGACCCTGGTGTGCCGGGCAAAGACGGCCGAGCTGATCAATCGCGACGGTACCGAAGTGCGTATCAAGCTGCGCGACGAGGCGGTGTACCGCGCGATCTTCTCGCGCGACCTGCCCGGCAAGCTCGACGCGGTGACGCCGGGCAATGTCGACGTCTCCCGCTATGATCTCGTCGGCCTTGCGATGCAGGAGCCGCAATACACCAATCACACCGTGCGCGTGCTCATGATCAAGATCGCGGAAGCGGGGCTTCCCTGCCTGTCGATCATGAATATGCCGCCCTTGCCTTACCTCAAGCGCATCCCGGCGCTGTCAGGCATGGACCTCGAGGAAGCCTATACCAATGCGCAGGTGTGGGAGCGCTTCAAACCGGGGCTGGTGACGCTCTGCTCACCCGATCCGCAAGCCTTCCGTCCGCCGGAAGAAGCGGCGAACGTGCTGCACGTCGGCCTGCCCACCAACTTCAAGGCGTCGGTGTTCGAGGACGAGAAGCACAACAAGGTGCTGCGCGAGCTCGAGGCCGATATCGAAGCGGTCACGCTCGACGGCCACGACGTGCCCGTGAAGCTCAAGGTGTTCGACTCGCTGTTCGTGCCGCTCGCGAAATGGTCGATGCTGCTCACCGGCAACTACCGCTGCATCACGCCGCACGAGCCGCAGTCGATCCGCGATGCCGTGCACACTGATCTGAAGCGCTCGCAATCGATCTACGATCACGTCGATGCGCTCGCGCGGCGTCTCGGCGCCGATCCGAAGGATCAGGTGCCATTCGAGAAATACGCCAAGGCGGCGGAGAGCCTGCTCAAGCCGTCGTCTGCCGCACGCGCGGTCGCCGCCGGCGCGCCGTTCATCGAGCGGGTCGATCTCCTGGTGAAGCTGATCTCGCATCAGCTCGGCGTCCCCAATGCCGAGATCGACCGCACGGTCGAGACCGTCGATCAGAAGCTGAACGAGAAGATCGTGCAGGGCGGCTCCGGCGCGAGCTGACACGCATCATCGGCAGCGGGGCCGTCGGTAACGGTATCGATCCCTTATCCTGCTTGCGCGCGCCTCGAAGGACGAGGGCCACCTGCCGGGCCATCATCCTTCGAGACGCGTTCTTCGCGCTCCTCAGGATGAGGAACAGCCACCGTTGCGACGCCGCCTCCATTCCCCTTTTGGCCGCGTGCGGAGAAGCCGCACCCCGTTGCAACGGCAAATTTGAACTTCCATTTCATTGATTTCGCCGGCCAAGCGAGAGATGACGGGGGCCAGTGACCATGAATTCCGTTGGAGACCAAGAATGTCGTTTCGTTCCGTTCTGATTCTTTCGACCGTGCTCGCCGCCTGGTCGGCGGCGGCTTCGGCGGAGACCATCAAGATTGGCGTGACCCCGGGGCCGCATGCGCAGATCCTCGAGGCGGTGAAGCCGATCGCAGCGAAGAACGGGCTCGATATCCAGCTCGTCGAGTTTTCCGACTATGTCGTGCCGAACGCCGCGCTCGATGCCGGCGACATCCAGGCCAACTCGTTTCAGAACCAGCCTTATCTCGACAACCAGAAGGCCGATCGCGGCTACAAGATCGAGGCGGTGGGGCTGACCGTCAATTTCCCGATCGGGGTCTATTCGAAGAAGCACAAGAACTGGGCCGACATTCCCGACGGCGGCAAGGTCTCGATCCCGAACGATCCGACCAATGGCGGGCGCGTTCTGCTGCTGTTGCGCGACAAGGGCGTGATCAAGCTGAAGGATGGCGTCGGCTTCAAGCCGACGGTGCTCGACATCACCGAAAATCCTAAAAAGCTGAAATTCATCGAAGTCGATGCGGCACAGGCACCGCGCGCGCTCGACGACGTCGATGCTGCGGCGATCAACACCAACTACGCGACGCAGGCCGGACTTGATCCGGTGAAGGACCCGATTCTGCGCGAGGATCCCAAGGGGCCCTACGTCAACCTGATCGCCGTCCGCGCCGCCGACAAGAACAAGCCGTGGGTCAAGATCCTCGTCGACAGCTACCACACGCCAGAGGTCAAGGAGTTCGTGCTGACCAAGTTCAAGGGTGCGGTGCTGCCGAGCTGGTGATCTGCGCTCGAGCATGACCCGGACCCGAAGGGCCGCGTTAGCGCAAAGCGTGTAGCGGTTTTCCCTCGCGACAAACGCGGAACGCGTTTGCGCGGAGATCATGCTCAAACAATAGACTAAAAGCGCGATGACGATTCTTCCAATCTCATCGCGCTTTAGTGGAAGCTGCGGCTCGGTCCCGGTGGATCGTCGTGCGTCTGTTCGACGATCTGCGCAATCGGGCTCGACTGGTGATGGACGAGCAGCCAGGCGTTGCCGATGCGCCGGAAATGATTGGTGGCGGCAAGCGCGGTGCCGTCGACGATCTCGATGCACAGCACCCGTCCGCTGTCGCCTTCGACGATCGCATGCGGCTCCGCGCAGGCGATCTGCGGCCGGCTCGGGTTCTGCAGGATGTCGCGCCAGCTCCCCATCACCGTGGCGCGGCCGATGATGCCGGGCCAGCCGGGATGGACGCAGGAGATGCCGTCGTCGTCGGCCCACAGCCGTTCCATGGCCGCGACGTCGCCGGCCGCGAAGGCGGCATAGAAGGCTGCGTTGACGGCGATGATCGCGCTCTTGCTCATACCTCCCGGGTGGGCCAACCGCGGGTAAAAATCAAGAGCAATTTCCGTCGATTGGACGGTGGTGTTCCGGCGGAACAGCGGCTCATGGCCAGCGTTGTATCCGGCGAACGCAACAAGATCGAGCCTCGGGAGAGGGACCCATGGGACTTGCTCAATACGCGATCGTGCCGGTGCGCGACCAATGGGGCGTGCTGCATGACGGCAACATCAACGGCGAGTACGAGACCAAGGAATCGGCCTTCGAGTCGGCCGCCGCCGCAGCCTCGCTCGCAATCCGTCAGGGGCACGAGGTCCATCTGAGCGTGCCCGGGCGTGAGCCGGGCGAAGCCGCGCTCGGCGTCTAACCGTCAGGATTTTGGGATCAGGAGCAGCGGCTCTCCACCGTCCGCCGAGCGCCATGCGCATAGAGCTTGCCAAGCGCGTCGGTCACCACCTCGCGCAGCCGCGGGTTGGTGCCGAGCGGGCCGAACACCTTGCCAATGCCAAGCAGCGCCGGAGCAAGACGCTCCGCAACCGGACCTTGCTCGTGCGCAATGCCTGCGAAGTCGCGCGCAAGCGGGTCGCGCACGTCGATTGCGCGGCCCTGCTCGTCGATTGCCGTGACGTAGCGCATCCAGCCTGCGACCGCGAGCGCATGCGTCTCGATCGGCAGGTCCCGGCGCAACCGGTCCTGGATCGTGCCGAGCAGCCGCTGCGGCAGCTTTTGCGAGCCGTCCATGGCGATCTGCCAGGTGCGGTGGTGCAGCGCCGGATTGGCAAAGCGCTTCAGCAGCGACGCCCGATAGGCGGAAAGATCGGTGCCTGCCGGCATCGTCAGCGTCACCGCAGCATCCTCCATCACGCCCGCGGCAAGCCTTGCGAAGTGCGGATCACGCATGGTGTCGGCGATGGTCTCGTAGCCCGCGAGATAGCCGAGATAGGCCAGCGCCGAATGGCTGGCATTGAGCAGCCGCAGCTTCATCAGCTCGAACGGCTTGACGTCAGTGACGAGCTCGACACCAGCGGCGGCAAGATCGGGGCGGCCCGCGGAGAAACGATCCTCGACCACCCATTGCGTGAACGGCTCGGTCATCACCGGCCAGGCATCCTGCATTCCGAGCGCGGTTGAGATAGCCGCGCGATCGGCATCGGTCGTTTCCGGGACGATGCGGTCGACCATGGTGCAGGGGAAGGCGACGTTCTCGCAGATCCACTTGCCGAGATCCTTCGACCGCAGCGCGGCAAACTGCGTGACGATCCGTTGCACGGTGCGACCGTTGGCCGCGAGGTTGTCGCAGCACAGCACGGTGAAGGGGGCAAGCCCTTGCGTCCTCCGCCGCGCCAGCGCGGCGACGATGAAGCCGGGCGCCGAACGCGGCGCGTCGAAATTGTTGAGGTCATGCACGACGTCCGGATGCCGCTCATCGAGATCGCCGGTCTGCGGCGTGTGGCAATAGCCCTTCTCGGTGACCGTGAGCGAGACGATGCGGATGGCGGAATCGGCCATCTTCGCAATCAGTCGCGACGGATCCTCGCGCGCGACCTCGCTGCCGACGAGCGCGCCGATCACGCGATGGTCGGTGCCTTCGGCCGAGCGCACCGCGACCGTGTAGAGATGATCCTGCGGGGAGAGCGCGTCGCGGGTATCGGGGCTGCGCAGGCTCGCGCCGATGATGCCCCAGGCGGGCGCGCCGGCCGCGAGGCAATCGTCGATGACGACGGCCTGATGGGCCCGATGAAAGGCCCCTAAGCCCAGATGCACGATGCCAGGCGTGACGCGGGAACGGTCGTAGGCCGGGCGGCGGATGCCGGACGGCAGCTGGTCGAGATTGGCGCGGCCAAGCCGCATGGTCGTCTCCCCCTTTACTTTTCCGCTGCTTGACATGCCGGCCATCCTCGGTCAATGCTCTGGTCAATTGGTAAGACCAATTTTCCAAAATTGGCGGGTCGCCGGGGATCGTCGCCCCGGACAGGCCCTCTCAGGGAGGCCAGCGTGCCGCTGGAAGCTGTGGAGGCGAGACGGCTTTATCGCCAGGTCGCCGATCAATTGCGGGCTCTGATCGACAGCGGCGAGTACGCTGTCGGAAGCCGGCTGCCGACCGAGCGCGAGCTCGCCGAGCAGCTCAGGGTATCGCGGCCGACGGTGCGCGAAGCCCTGATCGCGCTCGAGGTCGAAGGCCGTGTCCGCATCCGCGTCGGCTCCGGCATTTACGTGATCGAGCTCGCTAGTCCCGCAACGTCCGTTCCCGCAACGCTGATCGAAGGTCCGTTCGAGCTGCTCCGCGCTCGCGAATTCCTCGAAGGCGCCATCGCCGAGCAGGCCGCGCGCGTGGCGACAAAGGACGATCTCGCGCGCATCGACGCCTCCCTGATCGCGATGGAGAACGTCGAGCATCCCGGCGAAGCCTCGATGGTCCACGATCGTGCCTTCCACGTCGCGATCGCCGGCAGTCTCGGCAATGCCGTTCTCGTGCGCGTCGTCGGCGAGCTCTTCGACCAGCGCCTCAATCCCTATTTTTCGCAACTCGCGCATTACTTCGAAAGCCCGCGCACCTGGCGCGCCGCGCTCGATGAGCACCGCGTCGTCCGCAACGCCATTGCGGCGCGCAATCCCGAGGCTGCCCGTGACGCCATGCGCGATCATCTGGCGCGCTCGCAGGAGCGCTTTGCACGAAATTTCGGAGCCGAGGCCGGCGGGGCACCGGCGTCCGCCCGCAGCGGGGCGGCACGATCGGCCGCGCGTCCGTCAAAGCCAAAACGACCGCCAAAAAAGCAGGCCGCGAGCAGCGGCGCGCGGCGGCGATGACTTTGGGCGGCCCGGACCATCGGACCGGGCAAACAAGACTTAGACAATGGAGGAAAAATCAGTGTTCAGGAAGATGACGATTGTGCTGGCGGCTTCAGTCGCGGCAATGCTGGCTGCGACCAATGCCGGGGTGGCGCAGACCAAGCTCAAATGGGCCCATGTCTACGAGACCTCGGAGCCGTTCCATACCGCCTCCGTCTGGGCCGCGCAGGAGATCGGCAAACGCACCAATGGGCGTTATCAGATCGACGTCTATCCGGCCTCCCAGCTCGGCAAGGAGACGGACCTCAACCAGGGCCTGTCGCTCGGCTCGGTCGACATCATCATCTCCGGCTCGAGCTTTGCCGCAAAGAGTTTCCCGCCGATCGGCGTGACCTACTATCCCTACACTTTCCGCGATGCCAACCATCTCCTGGCCTACACCAAGAGCGACATCTTCAAGGAGCTCGCCAAGGGCTATGAGGACAAGAGCGGCCATCACATCATCGCGGTGACCTACTACGGCGTGCGCCAGACTTCGTCGAACAAGCCGATCAAGACTTGCGCCGACTTGAAGGGCCTCAAGATGCGCGTCCCTGACGTGCCGGCCTATCTCGCGATGCCGCGGGCCTGCGGCGCCAACACCGCGCCGATCGCGTTCGCGGAGGTCTATCTCGCGCTCCAAAACGGCACCGTCGAGGCCCAGGAGAACCCGCTGACCACGATCGAGGCCAAGAAGTTCTACGAGGTGCAGAAGCACATCGTTCTGACAGGCCACATCGTCGATCACCTCAACACGGTCGTGTCGGGCGCGCTCTGGAAGAAGCTCAGCGACGAGGACAAGAAGATCTTCACCGACGTCGCCCAGGAAGCGGCTGCGAAGGCGACCGAGGAAATCAAGCAGAACGAAGCCAAGCTGATCGGCTTCTTCAAGGACAAGGGCCTGACGGTGACCGAGGTCGACAAGAATGAGTTCCGCGACACCGTGATGAAGAACGTTGCGTTCGAGAGCATGGGCTATCGCAAGGCCGACTGGGAGCGCATCCAGGCGGTGAAGTGACGGCGGGCCGTCGTTCCGGGGCTCGCGAAGCGAGAACTGTGGTGCGCAGTCGCGCACCTGAGAATCTCGAGATTCCGGGTTCGATGCTGACGCATCGCCCCGGAATGACGTTCAGCTCTCTTGGGGAGGAGTAAACACATGTCCACCGCCGAAATGCACCGGCAGATCACCGCGGATGAGATCGCCCACACATTCGAGGAGGAGGCGACGCCGAAGGTCGATCTCGGCCATTACGCCTTCGAGGACTGGTTGGCGCTCGCGATTTTCTGGGTGATGGCGCTCTGCGTCTTCCTCCAGTTCTTCACGCGCTACGTCCTCAACGACAGCTATGCCTGGACCGAGGAGATCGCGACCTATTGCCTGATCGGCGTGGTCTTCATCGGCTCGTCCATGTGCGTGCGGCTGTCGCGCCACATCCAGGTCGATCTCGTCTACCGCTATCTGCCGCACCTCGCGGCACGCGCGCTGTCGACCGTGATCGACCTGATCCGCATCGCGTTCTTCGGCTACGCCATCCGCCTGGTCTGGATCTACATCCAGGTGATTGGCGACGAGCCGATGACCACGATCAATTTTCCCAAGAACTATGTCTACTACCTCGCGCTGCTCGGCTTCGTGCTGATGTTCGTCCGGTCCGTGCAGGTGGCGCTCGAAAACTGGCGGCAGGGCTATTCGATCCTCGAACGTCCCGGCGCCTACGACGGAACGGAAGGGTGATGCCATGCTGCTACTGCTTGGGGGCTTTCTCATCCTGATGCTGCTTGGACTGCCCGTGGCGCTCGCCATGGCGGTGTCCTCGCTACTCTATATCCTGGTCAGCGGCGTGACGCCCGACGTCACGCTGGCGCAGCGCATGATCGCGGGCGTCGAGAGCTTTCCGCTACTCGCCGTGCCCTTCTTCATCCTTGCCGGCAATCTCATGAACATCGCCGGCGTAACGGGACGCATCTACAAATTCGCGGTCGCGCTGGTCGGCTGGATGCGCGGCGGCCTCGGACACGTCAACATCATCGGCTCGGTGATCTTCTCCGGCATGTCCGGCACCGCGATCGCGGACGCCGCCGGTCTCGGTACCATCGAGATCAAGGCGATGAAGGACCACGGCTATACCACCGAATTCTCAGTCGGTGTCACGGCCGCGTCCGCCACGCTTGGTCCGATCATTCCGCCGTCGCTGCCTTTCGTGATCTACGGCATGATGGCCAACGTCTCGATCGGCGCGCTGTTTCTCGGAGGCGTGATCCCGGGTGTCGTCATGACGCTGTTCATGATGGCGACGGTTGCCTATTTCGCCCACAGGAATCGCTGGGGCAGCGACACGCCATTCTCCTGGCCGCAGCTCGGCTCGGCAGGACTCGAGGTCATCATCGTCTTCAGCTTCCCGCTCGCGATCTGGCTGATGACGCTCGCCGGCGTCTCGACCAACACGGCCGTCGTCATCGGCCTCGGTGCGCTGCTCGCGATCGACTGGTACTTCGACTTCTCGGCGGTGATGGCGCTGATGGCGCCAGTGATCCTGATCGGCGGCATGACGCTCGGCTGGTTCACGCCCACGGAAGCAGCCGTCGCGGCGGTGATCTGGTCGCTGTTCCTTGGCATGGTGCGCTATCGCACCATGACGTTCAAGACGGTGGCGAAGGCGACCTTCGACACCATCGAGACAACGGCCTCGGTGCTGTTCATCGTCACAGCAGCCTCGATATTTGCCTGGTTGTTGACGGTGTCGCAGGCGGCGCAGACGCTCTCCGACTGGATGCTCAGCGTCACCCACAACAAATGGGTGTTTCTGCTGCTGGCCAACATCCTGATCCTGTTCGTCGGCTGCTTCATCGATACCATCGCGGCGATCACCATCCTGGTGCCGATCCTGCTGCCGATTGTGCTCAAGCTCGGCATCGATCCGATCCATTTCGGCTTGATCATGACGCTGAACTTGATGATCGGCCTGTTGCATCCGCCGCTCGGCATGGTGCTGTTCGTGCTTGCGCGGGTGGCAAAACTCTCCGTGGAACGCACCACCATGGCGATCCTGCCCTGGCTGGTGCCGCTGATCCTGGCGCTCATCGCCATCACCTACATTCCGGAGCTGACGCTCTGGCTGCCTAAATATATGGGACTCTCCAAATGACCTCAGTCGCTCTCGCTGCAACCCTGTTCGGACCCGAAGACCTGCGCATGATCGAGCACCCGCTCGAGAAGCTTGGCGAAGGCATGGTGCGCATCCGCTTCGGTGCCGGTGGCATCTGCGGTTCGGACATGCACTACTTCCGCCACGCCCGCACCGGCGATTTCGTCGTGAAGTCGCCGCTGGTGCTGGGACATGAGATCTCCGGCGAGGTCGTGGAGATCGCCGGAGCCGCGCCGAACCTGAAGGTCGGCGACCGTGTCGCCGTCAATCCGTCGCGCTGGTGCGGCCATTGCGTCGCCTGCCGCGAGGGCCGGCCGAACCTCTGCGAAAATATCTTCTTCATGGGCTCGGCGTCGAAAACTCCGCACATGCAGGGCGGCTTTGCCAATTACTTCGATGCGATCCCGGCACAGTGCGTGAGGATCCCGGATCACGTCTCCTATCAGGCCGCGGCGCTCGCCGAGCCGCTCGCGGTCTGCCTCCACGCCGTCGCGCGCGCCGGTGACGTCAAGGGCAAACGCGGTATCATCTTCGGTGCCGGGCCGATCGGACTGCTCACCATGCTCGCGGCGCGCCGCGCCGGCATGGCGGACGTCACGGTCGCCGACATCGCGCCCGCGCCGCTTGCCTTCGCAACCCGGCTCGGCGCATCCCACGTCGAGAACGTCTCGGGCGGCGAGGAAGGCCTGAGGGCGCAGGCCGCTGTGCGTCCCTATGACGTCGCGTTCGAGGTTTCGGGCACGGCTGCGGGCCTTGCCAGCGCCATTGGCATCGTGCGTCGTGGTGGCACGGTGGTGCAGATCGGCAACCTGCCGGGCGGCCAGATTCCGACGCCGGCAAATGCCGTGATGGCCAAGGAGATTGACCTGCGCGGCTCGTTCCGCTTCGGTTTCGAATTCGCAACCGCGGTGGAACTGATTTCCAATGGCAGCGTCGATGTGCTGTCGCTGGTCACGGCCGAGCGCCCCTTGTCGACGGCGCCCGATGCGCTCAGGCTGGCGCTCGACCGCTCGCAGAGCGTCAAGGTCGTGCTGACCGCGAGCTGAGCCGGGAGGAATGTCATGATGCTGCAGGGATGGCGCTGGTACGGGCCCGATGATCCCGTGTCGCTCGATGATGTCAGGCAGGCCGGCGCGACGGACATCGTCTCCGCACTGCATCAGGTGCCGATCGGCGAGGCATGGACGCGCAAAGGCGTCGAGGAGCGCAAGAATTTCATCGAAAAGGGCCAGCCCGGCCGCACGCAACTGACCTGGTCGGTCGTGGAATCCATCCCGATCCCCGACGACGTCAAGCGGCTTGGGGCTAAGGCAACCCGCTCCATCGAGGCGTGGATCGCGAGCCTGGAAGCGGTCGCCGCCTCCGGCATCAAGATCATCTGCTACAACTTCATGCCGGTGGTCGACTGGTGCCGCACCGATCTCGAATGGGAATTGCCGAACGGCGCCCGCGCCATGCGCTTCGATCAGGATCGCTTTGCAGCATTCGAGCTGCACATCCTGAAGCGGCCAGCGGCACCTCAGGAATATTCGCCCGAAGCGCAGGCGCGTGCGAAAAAGCTCTTCGAAAAGATGAGCCAGGCGGACATCGATTATCTCATCACGGCCATCGCCAGCGCGCTGCCCGGTTCGACCACCGAGCCGATGACCATCCCGCAATTCCGCGACCGGCTCGAGCAGTATCGCGACATCACGCCCGAGATCCTGCGCCAGCATCTCGCCGAATTCCTCGCGCGCGTCGCGCCGGTGGCGGAGCAGTTGGGCGTTTCGCTGACGCTGCACCCCGACGATCCGCCGCGTCCGTTGTTCGGCCTGCCGCGCGTCGCCTCCACGGCTGACGATTATCAGGCGCTGTTCGATGCCGTGCCGTCAAAGGCCAACGGCATCTGCCTGTGCGCGGGCTCGCTCGGCGTGCGCGCCGACAACGACCTGCCGGCGATGGCGGAGCGCTTCGGCCCGCGCATCGCATTCGCGCATCTGCGTGCGACCAAGCGCGAGGCCGACGGCCTGTCCTTCTACGAGTCCGATCATCTCGATGGCGACGTCGACATGGTCGCCGTGCTCAAGGAACTCCTGAAGGAGAACGCGCGGCGCGCGCCGGACAAGCAGATCGTCTTTCGCCCCGACCACGGCCATCGCATGCTCGATGATCTCGCCGCGACCAAGCGCACCAATCCCGGCTACACCGCGATCGGCCGCCTGCGCGGCCTCGCCGAGCTGCGCGGTGCGATCCGCGCGATCACGCATCAATAGCAGGCGGTCATCAGATCGAGCTTGGGATACAGCTGGTCGATCGCCGCGATCTCGCTGCGCATCTGGCCGATGATCCAGTCGCGGATTTCGGCGGCAAGGGGCCGCATCGGTCGGTTGCGCGGCGGCAGGAACTCGCAAATGCGGCGCGTGGTAGTGAGCGCGTCGGACGCGGGGACCAGGGCGCCGGTGAGCAGCCAGTGCGAGGTGACGGTCAGCCAGCCGAGCGCGATGCCCTGGCCGAGCAGCGCGGCCTGCACCACGACGGCATAATCGGTGAAGCTCAGCGCCTTGGATGGGCCACGGCGCTTCGTGAGAAACTTTGGATAATCCGCCGCCCAATCGCCCGGCGTCTCGGCGAGACGAATGACGGTATTGCCTTCCTCAGGCTCCACCTCGCTCATGTAAGTGGGGCTGCACACCGGCAACATGACTTCTTTCATGACCAGCGTGCCGCCGGAGTAAGGCTCCTCGCTGTCGCGAAAGCGCATGCCGAGATCGACATTCTCGACGGGCCCGCGCAGCGCCCCCGAGATGAGCTGGAAGCGAAGGTCGACTTGAGGAAAATGCCGCTGCAGCTTGTCGATGCGCGGCATCAGCCAATGCGTGGTGAAGGCGGAAGAGACGGAGAGGGTGACCGTCTCGGTACCCTTGCGCCGTCGCTCGATCTCGATCAGCCCGGTCTCGATGCTGCGAAAGCCCTCGAGCACGCGGCGATACAGCAGTTCGCCTTCCTCGGTAAGCACCGCGCGCCCCGCCTTGCGGTCGAACAGGCGAACGCCGAGATGCTCCTCGAACTGGCCGAGCATCCGGCTCACCGCAGGCTGCGTGACGTTCAACTCCGCCGCCGCAGCAGTGAAGCTGCCGTTGCGCGCCGCTGCGTCGAAGACGAACAGGGCGTTTGAGGAGGGCAGCATCCGGCGGAGCTCAGGCATAACTTGATGTTATGCGGTCGGTAAGAATTTGGCAATTGCCGAGTTTTGCCAACTCTGGTGTCATTGGCATGACAGGCTAAAGACAAGGCTTGGGAGAGAAGATTGCGTGCTCATGAAGCTGCAATCGCAAGCTGATCCTACGGCCAGTCTATAAAACAAGCTTATGGCGTGCAGTGAGGCGCGCCGCCTAGGGTGTGACGAGGATCGATCGTTGGACAAACGAGCGGAAAGCGTCGAGATCAGGTCCGCAAGCAAGGCTTACGGCGCGGTTCGCGCCCTCGATGACGTGTCACTCAATGTCGGCGCCGGGGAGTTCGTCTCGCTGCTCGGCCCGTCCGGTTCCGGCAAGACCACGCTGCTCGGCATCCTCGGCGGCTTCATCCTGCCTTCCTCCGGCTCGATCCATTTCGGCGGCCGCGACGTCACCTACATGCCGCCGCACAAGCGCGAGATCGGCGTCGTCTTCCAGAACTACGCGCTGTTCCCGCATATGAGTGTCGGCGAGAACGTCGCCTTTCCCTTGCGCGCCCGCCGCCTGCCGAAATCGACCTGGCCCGACAGGGTGCGCGCCGCACTCGCCATGGTGGGGCTGTCCGGCTATGAGCATCGCGGCATTGCGCAGCTCTCTGGCGGCCAGCGCCAGCGCGTGGCGCTGGCGCGCGCCATGATTTTCGAGCCGCAACTGATCCTGATGGACGAGCCGCTCTCAGCGCTCGACAAGCAGCTCCGCGAATCCATGCAGATCGAGCTGCGCACGCTGCACAAGCGCATCGGCGCCACCATCATCTACGTCACCCATGACCAGCGCGAGGCGCTGACCATGAGCGACCGCGTCGCCGTGATGAAGGACGGCAAGCTGATACAGATCGACGAGCCCGCGCGCCTGCACGACCATCCAGCGGATTCCTTCGTCGCGAGCTTTATCGGCGAAGCCACGCTCTTGCCCGTCCGCCGCATTGATTCATGCAGCGTCGCGCTCGGCAATTCCGTGCTGCGCAGTGCCCGAGCTATCCCACCGGGCGATGCGCTGATGCTCGCCGTGCACAGCGAGAAGCTTCTGATCGACGATGGCGCGGGCGATGGGGCCTGCAACCGGCTGACCGGTACCGTCACCGACATCGTCTACCAGGGTGAGAGCCTGCGTATCTTCCTCAGCCTTGCCGACGGCTCTGCGCTCAGCCTGCGCCAGCCGACCTATCACGAGGCCTATCGCCGCATTCCGCCGGTCGGCGGCAATCTCATCGTCACCCTCCACCCCGAGGACACCATCGTCGTGCCGAGGGTGGACTAGATCCCACCTCGTTCCAACCAAAGAGAAGAAGCCCAATGTCATCCCAAGCCCCGTTCAACAATTTCAAGGTCCTCACCTTCGACGTCGTCGGCACCTTGATCGATTTCGAGGCCGGTGTGCTATCGGCGGTGCGCAGGATCTCGGGCAAGACGCCGGCCGAGCTCAGCGACGACAAGATCTTCGCCTCCTACAAGCGCGGCCGCGATGCGCATCCCGAACGCTCGAGCGAGGTGATGTTCCACGTCTATCGCTATCTCGCCAAGGAACTGGGCCTGCCGGCCGACGATGCATCCTGCGACGTGTTCCAGCTCGCGGTGCTGCGCTGGGCTCCGTTCGCGGATTCAGTCGAGGCCTTGAAGCGCCTGCGCACGAAATTCCGCCTGGTCGCGATGACCAATGCCGATCGCGTCGCGCTGTCCTGCTACGCGCATGCGCTCGGCAATCCCTTCGACGACACCGTCTGCGCCGACGAGACTGGTGTTGCAAAGCCAAATCCGGAATTCTTCGCCTACAATAAAGGCCGTCAGTCGGCGTTCGGCTACAAGCAGTCGGACATCCTGCACGTCGCGCAGAGCCAATACCACGACATCGGGATCGCGCGGAAACTTGGCTACAAGGTGTGCTGGATCGAGCGGCGCCAGGGGCTCGCCGGCTTCGGCGGAACGCCGGAGGTGCCGACGCTGACCAAGCCCGACTTCCATTTCCCAACCATGAAGGCCTTTGCCGACGCCGCCATCGGCGCAGTGTGAGCATGAGCGGACGCATGACAGGGAATTGGACCGCGCAGCCATCCGCCAACTCGCTCTGGGCGAGCACGGCGGAGCCTGCTCGCGAGTTTCCGGTCCTGTCAGGCGAGCATCAGGCGGATGTGGTGATCATCGGCGCGGGCTACACCGGCCTGTCCGCGGCGCACCACATTGCCAAGAGCGGTCTGTCGCCGGTCGTGCTGGAGGCGAACCGCCCCGGCTGGGGCGCGAGCGGGCGCAACGGCGGGGTGATCACCGCAAAGTTTCGCCTGTCGTTCCGCGAGATCGACGCCGCGCATGGCCGCGCCATGGCCAAGCGAATGTACGAGATCGCGCATGAATCCACCGACATCGTCGAGAAGCTGGTTGCTGAATTCGGCATCACCAGCGCGGCGTTGACGCGGACCGGTCAGGTCAAGGCCGCGCACAACGAGACGACGTTGAAGGCCGCGATCAATGAGGCTGACTGGATGAAGCGCGAGATGGGCGATGCGGAGGTCCGCATCCTCGACGCCAGGGGCGTGCGCGATGAGACCGGCTCGGACATCTTCGTCGGCGGCGTGCTCAATCCCGGCTCCGGCGGCATCCATCCGCTCAACTATGTGCGCGGCCTCGCCGACGGTGTGGCGCGCCGCGGCGTCGCCGTCTTCCAGGACACGCCGGTCCTCAAGCTGCGACGTGAGCAAGGCGGCGTCTTCGCCGAGACGCCGCAAGGCGTGGTGCGCGCAAAGCAGGCGATCATTGCCACCAACAGCTATTCCGATCTGACGGATGCGACGCGGCACTTGCAGCACACGCTGATCCCGTTCCGCAGCGCGATCATCGCAACCGACCAGCTGCCGCGCAATCTCGCGGGACGCCTGATGCCGACGGGCCGCACCTACACCGAGACCAAGCGCATGATGCGCTGGTTCCGCATGGTCGAAAATCGCGTGATCTTCGGCGGCCGCGGAGCCTTCGGCAAGCAGGATTCGGAATCCGCCGTCGACGCGCTGCGCAAGGCGATGGTCGGCATTTTCCCTGATCTCGCGGACGTGCGGCTCGCGTTCAAATGGTCGGGCCTCGTCGGCATGACGCTGGACTCGGTGCCGCATATCGGCCGGCTCGACGAGCGCACGCTGTTCGCCATGGGCTACAACGGGGCTGGCGTCGCGATGTCGAGCCTGATGGGCCGCTATCTCGCGGCCTTCGTCCGCGGCGAAAAGCCTGATGTCGGGCTGCTCGATGCGAGCCGCCTCAAGATCATTCCGTTCTATTCGTTCCGCGAACCCGCCGTGCGCATGGTTGCCGGTTGGTACCAGTTCCTGGACGCGATCGGACAGTGAGTTTCTTGTTGACGACAGAGGAGGCGAGGATGACGACGAAACTGGGCTTCAGGTTTGGACATGCGATGTTGGGCGCGTCCCTCGGCGCGTTTGGACTTGCGTGCACGACGGCTGATGCCGCCGAGCAGATCACCTTCGTCTCGCAGGGCGGCGCCTATCAGCAGGCGCAGACGGTGGCGATTCTCGATCCCTCCGCCAAGAAACTCGGCATCACCATCAACCAGGATTCCATTCCCGACGCCTGGCCCGCGATCAAGACGCAGGTCGGCAGCGGCAAGCCGATCTGGGACGTGGTTGACACGCCGACCGGCTATTGCCTGCGCGGCGGCGAGCAGGGGCTGATCGAGAAGCTCGATTTCTCGAAGATCCCGAACGCCGCGGCGATGCCTGAGGCCTATCGCAACCCCTATTCGGTATCCTACGAGTTCTACTCCAGCGTGCTCGCCTTCAGCCAGAAGACGTTCCCGAAGGATGCGCCCAATAGCTGGGCCGATTTCTGGGACGTCAAGAAATTTCCTGGCCGCCGCGCGCTGCGCAACCATCCCATTGCAACGCTTGAGGCTGCGCTGATGGCCGACGGCGTCGCGCCCGACAAGCTCTATCCGCTCGACGTCGACCGCGCCTTCAAGAAGCTGGAAGAGATCAAGCCGAACATCACGGTGTGGTGGACATCGGGCGCGCAGTCGGCGCAGCTCCTCAACGACGGCGAGGTCGACATGGAGATGGCCTGGAACGGCCGCGTCAGCGCGGTGGCGAAGGAGGGAGCCAAGGTCGCTTTCACCTACAACCAGGGCATTTTGCAGAGCACCTCGCTCTGCATTCTCAAAGGTGCGCCGAATCTCGAGACGGCGGTGAAATTCCTCAACGAGGCGGTCGATCCCGTGCATCAGGCCAATTTGCCGCTGAACATCGACTACGGCCCGGGCAACCCGAAGGCGTTCGATACCGGCGTGATCAAGCCGGAGCGCGCCGCGCAATTGCCGAGCGAGCCCGCGAACGCGGCGAAGCAAGCGCTGATGTCCTATGCCTGGTGGTCGTCGCCGGCAGGCGAGGCGGCCGAGAAGCGCTGGGCCGCGTTCATGCAGAAGTGAGCCAACCGGTTCGGCGGCCGCCGAACCGGACCGATCAACCAGCGAGGCAGCGTTGACGACATCAAAACCAGATCCTTCGCTCAGGCATCAGCGCCGTGAGGATGGCCTGATGCTGGCATTGGTGTCGCCGGCGCTGCTTGTCATCCTCCTGCTGATCGTACTGCCGGTCGGATGGCTCGCGTGGCAGTCGATCTACCACGCCGGCTTCACGCTCGAGCACTATCGCCGCATTCTGAGCGAGGACATCTACTGGCGCAGCTTCGCGCTGACCTTCGAGATCAGCCTTCTGGTGACGGTGCTCGCGCTCGTGCTCGGCTATCCCGTGGCCTATGCCGCGAACGCGGTGCCGAAGGCGTGGAGTGTCGTCATCCTGGCGCTGGTCGTGTTGCCGTTCTGGACCAGCGTGCTGGTGCGTGCCTATGCCTGGCTCGCGCTGCTCCAGCGCACCGGCGTGATCAATCAGTTCCTGCGCTATCTCGACGTGATCGGCGAGCCGCTCGCGCTGGTCCACAACACTTTTGGCACGGTGGTCGCGACCGTGCACATCCTCTTGCCTTTCATGGTGCTGCCGCTCTACGCCACCATGCAGAAGATCCCCAACGATTTGATGCAGGCCGGTGCGAGCCTTGGTGGCAGTCCGGCGTTCACCTTCTTTCGCGTCTTCCTGCCGCTGTCGCTGCCCGGCGTGCTCGCCGGCTCGACCATGGTCTTCGTGCTGTGCCTCGGTTTCTACATCACGCCGGAGCTGCTCGGCGGCGGGCGCACGGTGATGGTGTCGATGCTGGTGAGCCGCAATGTCGAGCTCTACAACCAGTTCGGGGCGGCGAGCGCGGTCGCCGTGGTCCTCCTCCTCAGCGTCCTCCTGATCTTCTTCGTCGTCAGCCGCTTCATCTCGCTCGATCGCGTGTTGGGGCAGAAATGAGAACAATTTCGCCCGCCCGGATCGTCTTGATCGCGGCTACCGCGCTGGTGCTGATCTATCTGATCCTGCCGGTGTTGATCATCGTGCCGATCTCGTTCTCCAGCGCGCGCTTCCTGACTTTCCCGCCGCCTTCGCTGTCGTTGCGCTGGTACCAGCAATATTTCTCAAATCCGGCCTGGATGCAGGCGACGCAGGTGACGCTGATCGTCGCGGCCTTCACGGTCGTGATCGCGACGCCGCTAGGTGTCGCCGCAGCCTACGCGATCAGCCAGTCGAAATTGCGCGTTATGCGCGTGATCCACATGGCGCTGCTCTTGCCGCTCGTGGTGCCGATCATCATCACTGCGGTCGGCATCTTCTTCATCTATGCAAGGGTCGGGCTGGTCGCGACCCTGCCGGGCCTCGTGCTCGCCAACGTGATGCTGGGCCTGCCTTACGTCGTCATCTCCGTGCTGGCGGGCCTGCAAAGCTTCGATCCCGCGCAGGAGATGGTCGCGCGCAGCCTCGGCATGAATCGGTTGCGCAGCTTCTTCGCGGTGACGCTACCGCAGATCAAGTCGAGCGTGGTGGCGGGCGCGATCTTCGCCTTCATCTCGGCGATGGACGAGACCATCATCGCGCTGTTCATCTCGGGCGGCCAGTACCAGCCGCTGACCAAGCGCATGTTCACCGCGCTCCGCGACGAGATCGATCCGACCATTGCCGCGATCTCGACGCTGATGACGGCGGCGTCCTTCATGCTGGTCCTGCTGGCGAGCGCCCGGCAGCGGAAGAGCGGATGAGGCCGCTCATCGGGACCCTTCCCACCAAACTATCGAAAACAACCCCATGCAAAGTAGAACGGCGATTCGCCGGCGGGGATGCCTTGCGCCGCGTAAGGCATTGGCACGTCGAGTAAATCAGCGAAACAGGCGCATCAGCGCGGACTCGATTGCTCCGCTGCGCTTGCAATGATGAACTTGTGAAAGGCGCTCACCATATTCTCGGTGTCATCGCCCTCCTGGTGCGCAATTACACACTGGAGCGGCGATCCAATATTCCTACGGGGAGGCCGCGGCGTACAGGGCGTGTACTCATCTGTGGACGCCCCGCGAGATGCAAGCGGTTTTAGTCGACGCTCGCCGCCGTGCCGCTGGTCTCAAGGCACGGCGGCGTTCACTCACGTCACCGCGCGCTGCCCGTGGTAAGCTCTTGCGGGTGCACCGGGATCATGAGGTGTTCGTTGGGCTTGCCAGGGAACATGACGAAGGGCTGCGTCGCGTCTTTGACATCCAGATCGCGTGGATAAGGACTGAGCATCTCGTGTGCTGCGCCGCCGACGATCATCACGTGCGGCCCGGTCTGGACCCAATGCTGGTGCGTGTGCCGTTCGGTGAAATCGTGATTGCTCGTGCCGGTGTCACCGGCAAGCATGAAAATTAGGCCAATCTTATTCGGCGGAGCCTGATTGGCTTGCAGAGCTTTCCGCCATTCCATGGCGTTCTGGTCATCGCATTCGGGCGTTCCGTACTTGTCGATAAAGCACGTGAAACCGTTCGATCCGGTCTGGACGGTCTTAGAAGACCCATCCGGCTGCGGCATGGTGATCGTGGCGTTATTCACCACCGACGGCGGGGCCGCGGTCTTCGCCTTGGCGATATACTCTGGTTCGGTCTTCGGTACTTCCTCCGTCGGAAGAGCCGATGCCGACGTAATCAGGGCTGCCGAAGCTACGCAGAACCCAACCGAGGCGAGAGCATAGAGCTTGTTCATGGCTTACCTCCTTCAATGGGGTTGCCTCCATAGTGATGTAAAATGTCCAGCGGGATGCATCGAGAGACGAGGGGAGCGAACCTCAATGCAATCTCGATCAAGGTTTGTCTTCATCGACTTGATCTTGGTTCAGACTTCGCAAGGGACAACAACTCTGCCCTATGTCGGCGGATGGAATCGCATCGTCACTGGCTAAAGCAGGTGGGCTAATATCAAGAGCTGAGCTGCTGTCGGTTTTGACGCGCCCTGGATTCCCGGCTTTCGCGGGAATGACAGCTGGGATGTGGAAGCTCTTCCGGCCCCGACGCAAGCCGTCCAAACGGACGGCCCGGCCCGCTACCCGGTGCTCTTTGCCCCCAACCAGGCCAAAATCATCTCCACGATCTGCGTCCGGCTCTTCGCCAGCACCTTGGGCTCGCTCAGATCGCGGTCGAACAGGGCGCCGAAGGTGTGGCGGTTGGCGACGCGGAAGAAGCAGTAGGAGCTGATGGCAAGATGCAGGTCGACGGCGTCGACGTCGTTGCGGAAGACGCCTTCCTTGCGGCCGCGCGCGAGGATCCGGTCGAGCGTCGCGATCACGCTGGCGTTGAGCTGGCGCAGTTGCGGATTCTGCTTCAGGTGCTTGCCGTGGTGGATGTTTTCGATGCTGACGAGGCGGATGAAATTCGGATTGCGCTCGTCGTGGTCGAACGTCGCCTCGATCAGCCGCCGCAGGCCCTCGCGCGCGTCGCAGCGCTCGATGTCGAGCTGGTCCTCCAGCGCGCGGATGTTGCGATAGGCCTCCGCCAGCACCGCGAGATAGAGCTGCTCCTTGCCGCCGAAATAGTAGTAGATCATCCGCTTGGAGGTGCGGGTGCGCGCTGCGATCGCGTCGACCCGCGCGCCGGAGTAGCCCTCTGAGGCGAATTCCTGCGTCGCCACTTCGATGATGTCACGCTTGGTGCGCTCGGGGTCGTTGGTGCGCTTGTGGGCAGGGGGCATGCGCTTCAGCATCACGGTTTCTCCCGCCATTTTCTATGGATCACCTTGAAGGTGAAGGCAAATTTCGTAACCCCAGGCACGGCTTCAATGCAACCTTGCCTAAACGTACTAGTTCGTACATTATGAGCGAAAGCGAGTGACGGCAAGTCACCGCAAAGCACGGGGCAGCCAAGAAGGTCGCCGCCAACGGACGCGGGATCTGCCGCGCATCACACGGGGAGGAATTTTCATGACGTTGACGTCAACCGCATCGCTGCACGCGCCCGTCACAACGGAAGCCGCGCAGAACAAGCTGCCGAAGCGCGCGGCGCTCGTCAGCTTCGTCGGCAGCATGCTCGAATACTACGACTTCTTCATCTACGGTACTGCGGCCGCGCTGATCTTTCCAAAAGTGTTCTTCGCCAATGTCGATCCCGCGACCGCGACGCTGCTCGCGCTGCTCTCCTTCGGCATCGGCTATATCGCGCGCCCCGTAGGCGCCGTCATCCTTGGCCATTTCGGCGACCGTATCGGGCGGAAGACGGTGCTCTTGTTCACGCTCGTGCTGATGGGCGGCTCGACGCTCGCGATCGGCTTGTTGCCGGATGCGAAGGCGATCGGCAATGCCGCACCGATCATTCTGACGCTGCTGCGGCTGCTGCAGGGCCTGTCGGCCGCCGGCGAGCAGAGCGGGGCGAACTCGCTGACGCTCGAGCATTCCGCCAACTCCAACCGCGCCTTCTTCACGAGCTGGACGTTGAGCGGTACGCAGGCGGGCGCGATCCTGGCGACGCTGGTGTTCATCCCGGTTTCGAGCCTGCCGGAGGATCAGCTTCTGAGCTGGGGCTGGCGCATTCCGTTCCTGCTCTCGGCACTGGTGCTGCTGGTCGCTTATCTCGTGCGGCGGACGATGCCGGAGACGCCGGTCTTCGAAGAGATCAAGGACAGGGCGCAGGTCGCGCGCTTCCCCGTGGTCGCGCTGCTGCGCGACTACTGGCCGGACGTACTGCGCGTCATCGTCTGCGCGCTGATCGCAACCGTCAGCACCATGACCGCCGTGTTCGCGCTCGGCTACGCCACCAGCAAGTTCGGCGTGGCGCGCCCGACCATGCTGTGGGCCGGCGTGCTCGGCAACGTCACGGCGCTGATCACCCAGCCGCTCTGGGCGCTGCTCGCCGACAGGATCGGCCGCAAGCCGGTGTTCATCGGCGGCGTGCTCGGCTGCGCGGTGCTGCTGTTCCCGTACTTCATGTTGATTACCTCGGGCAACGCGATCGCGATCTTCGCCGCCGCGACGATCCTCTCGGGCGTCGTCTATGCCGCGCCGAACGCGATCTGGCCGTCCTTCTATGCAGAAATGTTCGAGGCGCGCGTGCGTTATTCCGGCACCGCGATCGGGACGCAACTCGGCTTCCTCGCCGCCGGTTTCACGCCGCTGGTGAGCGCGAGCCTGGTCGGCGAGGGGCCGAACGGCTGGATTCCGGTCGCGATCTTCGTCGCCGCCTGTTGCGTGATCTCGGCCGCGGCCGCCGCGACGGCGCGCGAGACGCATACGGTCGACATCGCCGATCTCGGTCGGCGGCGCGGTTGGAGCAGAGGCGACGTTCGCATGTTGACGCAGACAGTTTCGACCACGAACGGGCCGGTCCGCGGCCTCGAGCAGAAGGGCGTGCGCGCCTTCAAGGGCGTGCCCTATGCGACCGCACGGCGCTTTGCGAGAGCGGTGCCGCCGCGCGCGTGGTCGGAGCCGATCGCCTGCACGGCCTACGGCGCCTACGCGCCGCAGCCCGGCCATCTCGATCAGGCGAATGAGCCCGCCTGCCTCACCCTGAACATCTTTGCACCGGCCGCGGTCGATCGGCCATTGCCGGTGCTGTTCTTCGTTCATGGCGGCGCCTTCGTCACCGGCGGCGGCGCCGACTATGACGGCAGCTTCCTCGCCGCGCAGGGGCCGGCCGTCATCGTCACCATCAACTACCGGCTCGGGCCGCTCGGCTTCCTGCAACTGCATCGCCTCGGCGGTAGGCTGGCGGAGGCCAACAATCTTGCGATGTCGGATGCGCTCACCGCGCTCGACTGGGTGCGCGCCAACATCGCGGGTTTCGGCGGCGATCCCGATGCGCTGACGCTGTTCGGCCAATCGGCGGGCGCGTCCATGGTGATCGCGCTGGCAACCCTGCCTCAGGCGAAGCACAAGTTCGCGCGCGCCATCGCCTTCAGCGCGCCGGGCCGCGGCATCATGAACCCCGCGCATGCCGATGAGGTGGCGCGGCGCGTGATTGCGGAGCTCAGGCTGGAAAACGATGCGAGCGCCATCGCGGCCGTGCCGCTGCCGCAGCTCTTCGCGGCGGTGGAAAGCGTCGGTCGCAGGCTGGCGGATGAAACGGAATCCGGCACCGTGTTCGGCCCGGTGCTGGACGGTGTGGTGATCCCCCGCGATCCGATCGACGCCATTGCCGGCGGCGCACTCCGCGACGTACCGCTTTGGCTCGGCTCCTGCCGCGACGAGATGGTGATGTTCCTGAAGAGCACGCCGCCTGCCGCGATGATCCGCGTCACCGAGCGGCACATCCGCGCGTCCTTCGGCGACGCCGGCTTCGAGCGCCTGCTCGCCTGCTATAGTGCGACCGCGCGTGCGGATGAGGATCCCTACGAGGCGCTGCTGTCGGATGCCTTCTGGCATCGGCCGCTAGCCGCGATTGCACGCCATCAGAGTGCGGCCGGCGGTGCCGTTTGGCTGAACCGGTTCGATCATCGTCCGGCGCTGGAGCCTTTCCTGTCGCAAGGGCCGACGCACGGCGCGGACAATGCCTGCGTCTGGGCGCACCTGCCTTACTTCATCCATCGCCCCATCCTTCGGCGCAAGGGCGGCCCGATGACACCTGGCGATATTGAAGTTGCCATGCGCCTCCAGGCCAGCATGCTGCGCTTCGTCGCGACCGGTTCACCTGATACGGCCGACGCCTGGCCGCGCTTCGAGCTCGGCAAGGAACCTCTCGCCATCTTCGACCGTCCCTTCCATATTGGTAGCCTCAACGAAGGCAAGCGCTTCCGCCTGTGGGCGGAGCTGCTGGCGCAATTTGTAGTACCGCAGACAGCCAAGCGGAAAGTTCACGGCCAGCCAGAGCGTGACCATTCGTGCGGCCAAGCGGGCCACACGACAATGTCCTAAAGCGCGATGAGTATGGGATGAATCGCCATCGCGCTATAGGTTGTTGGTTGAACATGATCTCCGCGCAAACCGCGTTCCGCGTTTGTCGCGAGGGAAAACCGCTCCACCTTTTGCGCTAACGCGGCCCTTCGGGTCCGGATCATGCTCTAGGTGTCGGTTGACGTGCGATCCGCCTCGTTGGCAATCCAGTTGGCAAACCGATTCACGCGCTTGTCGCCGGTCAAGACGGCCTGCCAGCGGATAATATGTGTCTTGCTGGACGGCATGTCCCACTTCGGCGGCAGCAAACGGCACAGCCTGCGCTCAGCCATTGCGTCCTGAACGAGCAAGGAGCGCGCAAGGACAACGCCCGCGCCCTCGATCGCCGCCGCGAGCGCCAAACTCAGAGAGCTGAAGCGCATGCCCTCTGGCACCTGCGTTTTTATCCCGAGCCTCTCAAACCACACCGGCCATGACCACTCGGCACCGTCGTTCCGGCCAAATGGTCCCTTGTGGATGATCGGCAGGCCGGCAAACTTGAGCGGGTTCGACAGCGGTCGAGCTCGTCGAACAAGGCGCGGCGCTGCAACCGGAAAGACCCGCTCATTGAAGAGCAAGCGCTGCGTGGAGTTGGATCGCGCTGTGGATTTGGGCAGCCACAGGATGAGAACGTCAACATCTGCGGCACGCATCTGCGCTTCGCTTTCAAGGACGACGAGTTCGAGCCCAATGTCCGGTTTCGACGCCGCGAATCCTGGCAATCGACGCGCCAGCCAATAGTGCGACAGCGCTGCTCCGACACCGATTTTCAGGTTCGCCGGCCGAGCCGCAGCTCTGAATCGAGCCCGGAGACTCGCCATGTCATCCAGCAGTCTAACAATATTCTCCAGCAACGAGATGCCGGCTGGCGTCGGCGCCAGCCCGGTGCCAGTGCGATTGAACAACGGCGCGCCGACAAAAGCTTCGAGCTTTTTCAGGCGATGACTGATCGCACTCTGTGTGAGACGGAGCTCGCCGGCTGCGAGCGTCATGCTGCGATGGCGCGCGGCCGCTTCAAAGGCGACGAGGCCGTCAAAGGGAGGAAGAGTTCGCATCCTGTAACTATGAACCAGATTCATGATGATGTGAACGGGTGATCATGCTTTCTCTCGGCCATCACTCTTGATCGAGATGAATATCGAGATGTCGCCGAGCCAACCACAAGCCAGATCGATGGAAACTGCGCAGCCGATTTCCATGTGGCCGGCGCTTGCTTTGGGCTTGGCCGGTTTCTTGAGCAATTTCGACGTCACAGCGGTCGTCGTCGCCTTACCGGCAATTTCGCGCGAACTGGAGCTCGGAATCGCCGGCTATGCGTGGCTCATGGATGCCTACAGCCTTGCGTTCACAGGCTCGCTCTTGGTCGCCGGAGCGCTGTCCGACCGATACGGCCGTCGCAAGGCGATGCTGCGCGGCAACCTCGTATTCGCTGCGGCATCTCTGATGTGCGCCCTGGCATGGGATGGCCTGTCGCTGTCGCTTGCACGCGCGGCCCAGGGTGTTGGGGCCGCCTTCGTGATCACTGGTGGCATCGCTCTGATCGCCACGACATATCCGCAGGCGGTGTCGCGGACACGTGCCTTTTCCTGGCTTGGCGTCATGTCCGGAATAGCGATGGCATTGGGGCCAACGCTCGGCGGCATCGTCGCGTCCTGGTTCGGATGGCGATGGATATTCCTGGCAAACATTCCTGCGTGCGCCCTTGTCGCATGGAGCGTCCCGCGTGTCGTGAACGACGCGCGTGAAGCTTTGCCGCGCCCCGTCGACGTTTCCGGAATGGCCATCCTCACCGGCGCCCTCTTCATGCTGATCGAGTCTCTGCTGCATGGTCGATCTTCGCCGATGGCGTTTTGGTCGGGGTCTGGCTTTGCCATTTTGCTGCTCGGTGCCTTCGTCCTCCAGCAACGTAGGCGCGCCCAACCCATCTTCGATCCGGCTGTGTTCTTGAACAGGGCGATGGCGGGGATAGCACTGCTCCTCACATCGGTCTCGATTGGGTATTGGGCTTTGCTCGTCTACCTGCCGCCGTTTCTCGCCACCGCTTTCGGCCTAAGTGTCGATGCAGGCGGAATAGTCATGCTCGCGGCAACCCTTCCAATGTTGTTGTTGCCACCGGTCGGCGGCCGGAGCGTCACCGCGCTTGGATGGCGACGGCATTTCGTATTGGCCCTTTCCCTCATGACCACGGGGAGCGCGACCTTCATTGCAGCGCTGATTTCAAACGATCCGCCGCCATCATGGTTGGTCGTGGCAGCAATGTTCCTGAGCGGCACTGGAGCCGCCCTGGCCCATCCTCAGCTATCCGGCGCCGTGGTCGCGTTGGCACCAATCGAGCAGGCGGGCATGGCGTCGGCTGCCACCGTCGTCGTGCGACAAGCGAGCTTTGCCATCGGCATTGCCGCACTGGGTGCCTTGCTCAGTACTGCGGATCGGGCCGACGCCTACATGTTGCTCTTCGCGGGCGCGGCCATGGTCTGTGGATTGGGAACCCTCTCGGCCGTCACGCTGCTTCCTTCGAAGCCGCTGCCACTGTAGGGCAATGACGGGAGCAATGTCGTATGTGGCCTAGCGGTTCGCGGCCGTATCCACCTGGTTCACACTAGCCGCCCCAACGACAGTAGGGCGTGCACCGATAGCTTCCGCCGTGCCAATGGCCCCAGTGCCAGCGCACTTGGACCACGTCACTCTCCTGCACCACCGGCTTGGCGCTCGAAGACAAAGGAGTGATCGGGGCAGCCATCGCAGGTGCGCCGAGTGATATCGCACCAATCACGAGAACCGCTGCAGGAATTCTGGCCATAGACATGACGTTGCTCCAATCCGCAACTTCCAACCATCATCAACTTGGCTGACCGCAATTCGTTGCACTCCGAGGAAGGTGGCCGGCCGTTCAGCCGTCGGCGTCGCGCAAAAAGATTGATTTATCTCAAGACGGTATCTGGAACGCGGGCTCAACCTTCGGAGGGCAGGGATAAGTCCGGACAATCGGGAGGTGATGCATGTACCGGCATATTCTCATTCCGACGGATGGGTCGGAGCTAGCGGAACATGGGGTGGCGCATGGGCTGGCGCTGGCGAAATCCCTTGGAGCCAAGGTATCCGTGATCTTCGTCGTGGAACCGTTTTCCGAATTGACGGGGCGGTTCCTTGAAGCCGTCGCAACATATGCCGAGCTGCGCAAGGAACAGGCCAGGAGCGTGTTGGATCGCGCGGCAAATGCGGCCAAGGCGGCTGGTGTTTCCTGCGAGACGATTCAGGTGGAGAGCGGACACCCCCATCAAGCCATCATCGCAGCAGCCGAGGACAAGGGCTGCGATCTCATCGTCATGTCATCGCATGGGCGCAGCGGGCTTTCCATGCTTCTCATCGGCAGCGTGACAAACAAGGTGCTGACGCAGGCGAGAATCCCCGTACTCGTTTGTCAGTGAGTGTGCAGACGGCTCGGTCAGTCAAATAAGCCCGCCCGATTTTCGCTTGGTCGCCGGAAGCTGACATCGACGGCTTTCCCCGAGTGAGCTCAGGGCTTGCCCTTCAGCGTGCGGTCGAAGAAGGCGAGCACTTCGGCCATCACCTCCGGATTGCTGCTGATCTGGCCAAAGCTGTGGCCGGAGCCTTCGACCCGGACGAAGGTGACGGGACGTTTGGTCGCCGTCAGCGCCGCGTAAAGGTCCTCGCTCTCGCTGATGGGAACGACGATGTCCTTGGTGCCGTGCACGATCAGCATCGGCGGCGTCATGTCGGAGATCTGCGCGATCGGATTGGCCTTCTTCACCTTTTCGGCGTTGGCGGGATCCTTGGCGTCGAAGCCGAGGAAGGCGCTCTCCACCGACATACCCGGGCTGCCGTTGACGGCGCTGGCGTCCATGCGATGGGAGAGGTCCATCGGGCCGTAGAAGATCACCGCCGCCTGCACGGCGCTGGACTGGCCGGCCCAGCGGTCGCTGTCATACTCCTTCATCTCGCCGGTGGTCGCCGCCATCGCCGACAGATGGCCGCCGGCGGAATTGCCCCAGACGGCGATATGATCGGGATCGATGTTGTAGGTCTTGGCATTGGCGCGCAGGAAGCGGATCGCGGTCTTCACGTCTTCGAGCGGCTTCGGGAAGTTCGCTTCGCCGATGATGCGGTAGTCGATCGCGGCGACGAGGTACCCGGCCTTGGCGATCGGGGAGAGTTGCGGGACCAGCGCCGCGCGGTCGATGCTGCGCCAGCCATTGCCGGAGACGAAGACGATCGCCGGCACCGGCTTGTCGCTGACCGGCTTGATGATGTCCATCATCAGATGGGGCCGCGCAAAGCCGTTCGGGATGTCGGTATAGGTGACGCCTGGCTGCAAGGTAGCGAGGTTGATCGGCACGCCGCCCTTGATCGTCTTCTCCTCGGCCCCGGCCGGGCTGACGATAGCAAAATGAGCGAGCGCTGCCGCTACGGCTGCGCCGACGATGACGCGCGGATGCCGCGTGATCATGAGATCCTCCCTTGGGAATATTTGTGCAGCGAACGTCGGCGATGCCGGCTTTTGCTGTCAATGACCAAGAGATTCCGCAGGCTGAACATGATGTTCAGCGCGCTGACAGGTGATGAGTTCGGGAGCGGTCGAGGCCTAGCGCAGGAAAGCGACCGGATTGGCGGCACGGTAGAAGAAATGGATCAGCGTGTTGATGTCGAACACCGGAAGGCCCGACACCTCGGCGACGTCCTTCGAGAACGGACACATGTTGGTGCATTCGAACAGAATTGCGCCGGGATTCTTGCAGGACGCCATGAAGGCTTCCGTCATCTCGATCATCTCGGCCCGCAGCACATCGGTGTCCAATTCCTCCCGGCCCAGAATGTAGGTTGCGGGGAACTGCGCGTCGGCCTTCATGCCCTGGACTTGAACGGAAATCTCGTCCTGCGACCAGCCGACGCCGCGGAAATGTCCCTCGTTCATGTGATGACCGCGCTCGGTGAAGAGGCCGATGACCTTGCCGGGTGGCAGCATGGCGTGGATCAGAGGCGCCTGGATCAGGCTCGACGTGAAGACCGGAATGTTCACCGCGGCGGTGATTTGTTTCTGGAATGGCGCAAGAAAGCCGCAACTCGTCGTGATCGCCTTCACGCCTTCTGCCTCCAGCTCGCGAGCGGCTGCGATGAACGGCTCGATCAGCGTCGGGTCGGGATGGTCGCCCATGATCCTGGTGGCATGGGCGCCGCGCACGATCTTGTAGCGCACCGGAAAATCATAGGAGAGCGCATTGCCGATGTCGCCGCGTGGGCGCGGGAAGCGGGTGTCGAGCATCAGAATGCCGATCGTCTCGCCGTAGTTCGTGTAGCCGCCACGCAGCTTCATGGTTCTTCTCCTTCGAGAAACCGGACCTCATGACGAGAGGCGAGCCGGCACGGAGCGACAGCGGCTTGAGCGCCGCGAACTCCCGGACATGCATCGGTGGCGATCAGAATTGAATTTCGCCGGGAATGTCTTCCGAGCTGAGGCCGACGGTTTCAAAAGCCTTGAGCAGCCACTCGCGGGTCTGGCCGAGTGCGCGGTTGTAGTCGGCCCAGGCGCTGAGGAAATCCTTGTAGCGCCGATCGCCTTCGGCGCGGATGCCGAGATTGGTTGGCAGCGTGAGCAGCGGCCGCGGCACCGCGAGCTCGCCGAGCGTCGGATTCTTCTTCAAGGTCGCGACCGAAAGCACGGCGAGCGATATGTTGCAGTCCGCCCGTCCGGTGGACACGGCGAGGATCGCCTCGTTGCGTTCCTTGAAGCCGAGGATCGTCGCCTTCGGGCAATAGCGCCGCGCGATCGTCTCATGCGTCGAGCCGATGTCGACGGCGATCTTGACCTCGGGCTTGTTGATCTCGGCCCAAGTCTGCGGCTTGGCAAAACCCTTCTTGGTGATGACGGTGAAGGAGTGCACCAGGATGGGCGAAGAGAAGTCGATGACCAGCGCGCGCTCGGGCGTCGGGTTTACGGCAAAGGCGAGGTCGATCTTCTCGGCCTGGAGGTCGAGGATCTGGTTGCCCCAGGTGGACTCCAGCGTCTCGACCTTGGCGCCGAGCTTGCCGGCGATGTCATTCGCCATGTCGATGCAGGCGCCCGACCATTGATTGGTGGTGAGGTCCTTGTGGAAATAGGGATCCTGGCCGGCGATGACCGCGATCCGCAACACGCCACTCTTCTTGATCCGGTCGAGAGTGGAGCCTGGTGCGGTGTCAGCCTTGGCCGAGGTGGCTGCGGCCATCGCAGCGCCGGCGAGGGCGACGGTGGTGAGTGCGTCCCTGCGATTCATGGCAGTTCTCCTGGGCGGTTACCCCTTGAACATCCAACCCGGCTTCTGGACTATTTCTGTATTCAGATTAAAATGCAATACGGTATTTTTAGTCCGGACGAGGAAAGATCAGCCCCATGCGTGCCCTGTTCGTCGATGCCAACGACACGCTTGCCGCCGTCACCGAAAAGCTGCTGCGTGCGGACAGCCTCCCGGTCGGCATCAACCGCAACCCGGCAATCTCGCCCGACGACCTGCCACGCCTCCTGGACGGCGTGGAGATCATGATCGTCGACCACACTGCGGTGCCGACGGCAGTTGCCGCGAAGTGCGCGGCTCTGAAGCACGTCGTCTTCCTCGGCACCGGCGCGCGCAGCTACATGAATCCGGACGAGCTTGGCCAGCACGGCATCGCTGTCCACACCATCAAGGGCTATGGCGACACCGCGGTCGCCGAATGTGCGATCGCGCTGATGTGGGCCTCCGCAAAAGGTTTTGGCGAGATGGATCGCGGCATGCGCGAGGGCAACTGGCTGCGCCGCGACGCCCTCCAACTCACCGGCAAGACGCTCGGCCTGATCGGTTTTGGCGGCATCGCGGCGGAAGCCGCGCGCATGGCGCTCGGCTGCGGCATGAAGGTGATCGCCTGGAACCGGACGCCGAAGACGCATCCGGGCGTCGGCTTCGTTCCGCTGGAAAAGCTGCTGGCGGAGAGCCACGTCATCTCGCTGCATCTGCTGCTCAATGACGAGACCAAAAACTTCCTCTCCCGCGAGCGCATCGCGATGATGCGTCCAGGCAGCATCCTCATCAACACGGCGCGCGGCGCCGTCGTCGATGAAGACGCCATGATCGAGGCGCTGCGCTCAGGCCACATCGGGCATGCCGGCCTCGACGTCTTCACCGTCGAGCCGCTGCCGGCAGGCCATCCGCTGACCAAGCTTGCGAACGTGACGCTGTCGGCGCATTCGGCATTCCGCACGCCGGAGGCGAGCGACAATCTGATCGGTGCGGCGCTGGATCATTGCCGCCGCATCATCGCGAGCGGCCGGTAGTTGCAAACTTCGGGGACGGGCATGATGCCCGCGCAGGATACGGGAAGCCCTTCGATCTTGCGTGCTCTGTCCGCCTGTCCTACGCCACCTCGGAACAAACTTGCGCGACGCGCTCAAGCGCATCGCCAAAGCCTTTTAGGGAGCTGTCATGACCATTCGTAACGCCCGCACCGGGGGCCAGATCCTGATCGACCAGCTGGTCGCGCAAGGCGTCGAGCGCGTCACCTGCGTGCCGGGCGAGAGCTATCTCGCCGCGCTGGATGCGCTGCATGACAGCCCGATCGACGTGATGATCTGTCGCGCCGAAGGCGGCGCCGCGATGATGGCGGAAGCCTACGGCAAGCTCACGGGACGGCCAGGCGTCTGCTTCGTCACCCGTGGTCCGGGCGCGACCAATGCCAGCCACGGCGTCCACATCGCGATGCAGGATTCCACTCCGATGATCCTGTTCGTCGGCCAGGTTGACACCGGCATGCGCGAGCGCGAGGCGTTCCAGGAGCTCGACTACAAGGCGGTGTTCGGCACCATGGCGAAGTGGGCGGTCGAGATCGATCGTCCCGATCGGATTCCCGAGCTCGTCGCGCGCGCGTTCCGCGTCGCGATGCAGGGCCGCCCCGGTCCCGTCGTGATCGCGCTGCCCGAGAACATGCTGACCGAGACGGCGGCGGTTGCCGATGCGCCGCGCGTCGAGCCGGCCGTGAGCTGGCCGGCGCCGGCCGATCTCGAACGTCTGACTGCGATGCTTGCCGGCGCAAAATCCCCGCTCGTCGTTCTCGGTGGCTCCGGCTGGACCGCAGAAGCAGCCAAGGGCATCGCGCGCTTCGCCGAGCGGTTCGATCTGCCGGTAGCGACCTCGTTCCGCCGGGCATCGCTGATCGACGCCGATCACTCGCACTATGCCGGCGATCTCGGCATCGGGCCGAGCCCTGGCCTGAAGGCACGCATCACCGGCGCGGATGTCATTCTGCTGATCGGTGGCCGCATGTCGGAAATGCCATCATCATCCTACACGCTGTTCGACATCCCTGTGCCGAGCCAGAAGCTGATCCATGTCCATCCGGGCTCGGAAGAGCTCGGGCGCGTCTATCAGCCGACGCTCGCGATCCAGGCCACGCCTGCTGCGTTCGCAGCCGCCGTCGAGACGCTGAAGCCTGCGGCGGCGCCGGCCTGGAAAGGCGAAGCAGCCAAGGCGCATGCGGATTATCTCGCCTGGACCGAGACCGCGCGCGAGCTGCCGGGCTCGTTCCAGTATGGACAAGTCATGACCTGGCTGCGCGACCGCCTGCCGAAGGATGCGATCGTCTGCAACGGCGCCGGCAACTATGCCGGCTGGCTGCATCGCCATCACCGCTTCCACGCCTTCGCCGCGCAGCTCGCACCGACGTCGGGCTCGATGGGCTACGGCGTGCCGGCGGGCGTGCTTGCCAAGCGGCAATATCCGGATCGCGTCGTCGTCGCGTTTGCCGGTGACGGCTGCTTCCTGATGAACGGCCAGGAGTTCGCGACCGCCGTGCAGTATGACGCGGCCCTGATCGTCGTCGTGATCGACAATGCGCAATACGGCACCATCCGCATGCACCAGGAGCGCGACTATCCCGGCCGCGTGGTCGGCACGCAGCTCAAGAACCCGGACTTTGCGATGTACGCAAAGGCGTTTGGCGGCCATGGCGAGCGCGTCGAGCGCACGGAAGAGTTTGCGCCGGCCTTCGAGCGCGCGTTGGCGTCGGGCAAACCGTCGATCCTGCATTGCCTGATCGATCCGCGCGCGATGACGGTGGGCAAGGACTTTGTGCCGCAGGAGAAGTCGCGCTGATGCCGGAAGGCCGCCAAATTGCCATCATCGGCGCCGGCGCGGTCGGCGTGATCAGTGCCATCGAGGCGCTGCGCGAGGGCCATCGCGTGACGCTGATCGATCCAGGCGAGCCCGGTGGCGAGCAGGCGGCAAGCTATGGTAATGCCGGCTGGCTGTCGTCGCATTCGGTGATCCCGCCGGCCGAGCCCGGCGTCTGGAGGAAGGTGCCGGGCTATCTGCTGGACCCGCTCGGTCCGCTCGCGATACGCTGGTCGTACTTGCCGAAGGCCTTGCCCTGGCTGATCAAATACCTGCTGTCCGGCCGGACAGAGGCGCGCGTCGAGAAAACGGCTGTCGCGCTGCGCGATCTCCTGAAGGACGCGCCGCTCCTGCACAAGAAGCTCGCGGAAGAAGCCGGCGTTTCCGAGCTGATCGAGCGCAACGGAGTGATGCACGTCTTCCCCGCGCGCGGCAATTTCGACGGCGACCTCGGCTGGCGCATCCGCAAGCGCGTCGGCGTCGAATGGCTGGAGCTCTCCGCGGACGAGATGCGCCAGCGTGAGCCTGAGCTTGATCCGCGCTACACCTTCGGTGTCGTGGTCGAGGAGGCCGGACGCTGTCGCGATCCCGGCGCTTACGTCGCGGCGCTTGCCAATCATGCGCTCGCCAGCGGTGCGAAGCTTGTGCGCGCCAAGGCGACAGGCCTCAAGCTCGACGGTGGCAAGCTTGTTGCCGTCTTCACCGAGACCGGCGAAATTCCTTGCGATGCCGCCGTGGTTGCCGCAGGCGCGCGCTCGAAGCTGCTGACGCAGTCCGTTGGTGATCCGCTGCCGCTCGAGACCGAGCGCGGCTATCACGTCATGATCGAGCATCCGGAGACGGGGCCACGCAGCTCGATGATGGCCTCCGACGCCAAGATGGTCGTGAACTGGACCAACAAAGGTCTTCGCGCCGCCGGCACGGTCGAGATTGCGGGGCTCGACGCCGAGCCGAACTGGAAGCGCGCCGAGATTTTGCGCGACAATCTCTTCAGCATGTTTCCCAAGCTGCCGAAGGACATTCCGGCCTCGCGCATCAAGATGTGGTTCGGCCACCGCCCGAGCATGCCGGACGGCCGCCCGTGCATCGGCTATGCCCGCGCCTCGCGCGATATCGTCTACGCGTTCGGCCATGGCCATATCGGCCTCGTCGGCTCCGCGCGCACCGGCCGCCTCGTCGCGCAGCTTGTCAGCGGCAAGACGCCGGAGATTCCGCTTGAACCGTTCGCACCCAGCCGCTTCCTCTGAGATCGCATCATGACCTATCCGCAAAATTCCTCCTCCCGTATCGCCCGTGGCGGCAAGGCGCTCTATGGCGCGCCGCTCGGCATTTTGATGCTGGAAGCGCGCTTTCCCCGCATCCCCGGCGACATGGGCAACGGCACCACCTGGCCGTTCCCGGTGCTCTATCGCGTGGTGAGCGGAGCGAGCCCGGAGAAGGTCGTGCTGAAGGGCGCGGCCGGGCTGCTGCCGGACTTCATCGACGCGGCGAAGGAGCTGGTGCGGCTTGGCGCCGAAGCCATCACCACCAATTGCGGCTTCCTCGCGCTGTTTCAGAAGGAGCTTGCCGCCGCCGTCGGCGTGCCGGTGGCGACATCATCGTTGATGCAGGTGCCGTGGGTGCAGGCAACCTTGCCGCCCGGCAAGCGCGTCGGCCTCGTCACGGTGTCGGGTTCGACCCTGTCGCCGGCTCATCTGGAAGGTGCCGGCGTGCCGCTCGACACGCCGCTGGTCGGCACCGAGAACGGCAAGGAGTTCTTCCGCGTCCTGATCAAGGCCGAGAAGGACGACATGGATATCGCTGAGGCCGAGCGTGACGTGGTCGAGGCCGGCAAGGCGCTCGTCGCAAAGCATCCGGATGTCGGTGCCATCGTGCTTGAATGCACCAATATGCCGCCTTACGCTGCCGCATTGCAGGCGGAGGTGGGCCTGCCTGTTTATGATATTTATTCCATGATCAATTGGTTTCATGCCGGACTGCGGCCGCGCCGGTTTGGTTAGAGCTCGAGAAGCTGCCCATGAACAAGCCCATGAACAAGCACCTGGAACTCGCCTCGGACAGCATCGTCGATCGCGTCTATGAACAGCTCAAGGCGATGGCCATCAGCTACGAGTTCAAGCCGGGCGAGCGGCTCAACGAGGGTGAGCTGGCCAAGCGCCTCGGCGTCAGCCGCACGCCGCTGCGTGAAGCGCTCAATCGCCTGAACACCGAGGGGTTTCTGCGCTTCACGCCCGGCAAGGGCTTCTTCTGCCGCGAGCTCGATGCGCACGAGATCTTCGATCTCTACGAACTGCGCAAGTCGATCGAGGTCGCCTCGGTCCGCCTCGCCATCAAGCGCGCCAGGGATGAGGACATCGACGCGTTGCTCATATTCCTCGAAGCCACGGGCCCCGATCCCGGCGAGCGTTCGTCGGTCGAGCTGGTCGAGCTGGATGAGACCTTTCACGAGCGGCTGATGGCGATGTCTGATAACGCCGAGATGCTGCGCGTACTGCGCAACGTCAACGCCCGCATTCGCTTCGTGCGCTGGATCGACATGGACCGCGTCAACCGCTCCAACACGCAGGCCGAACACCGCGCCGTCGTCGAGGGCCTCAAGGCGCGCGACGAAGCGACATGCGTTTCCGTGCTGGAAAAGCACATCGACCGGCGCCTTGATCGCATCACCTCGGCGATCAAGGAAGGCTACGCGCAGATCTACATGCCGGCGGCGAACATGCTTGGACAACGCTGACCGGGTTATGGGGTCCCGGCCACCGTGCGCAATTGCGCACTAGGCCGGGATGACCTCAGGGGGTATTGTGCGCGCTCTCTCCACAAACTCGTCATTGCGAGCGCAGCGAAGCAATCCAGAATCTTTCCGCGGGACGATTCTGGATTGCTTCGTCGCTTCGCTCCTCGCGATGACGGAGCGACAGGCGACCTTACGTCCGATCAACTCGCACTTCACGCGTGTAACCGGCAGGCTGGGTTGGCGGCGTCCGGGATCACCAGGAAGGTGATGGTTTTCGGTGCCAGGGTAATCGTCCCGGCCGGCATCGAGCGCGCTTCGAGCAGTGGAAGCCTGTCGTTGGCGTCGAGTTCGAGTGTCCTTCCGTTCAACCACACGGTCGGGCTTTGCAGCGGTCTCGCATCCAGCGTGTAGCGCTCCGACGCGATCGGCATCTTCAGACTTCGCGACTCGCTTCGCGACGTGTTGATCGCAAGGATGGACACGGCGCCGTTCGTCCTGGGATGGCAATGCGCATACAAGTGAAGGTCGGGCGCGCTGCCAGCACCGGCGTCGAGCACGGTCGTTCCCATCAGCCGATGCCACAGCAACGCGCCCCAGTAGTTCGGCCGTGGGCGAAACGTCGTCTCGTCGAGCAGGCCGTAGTCGCTCGCGGCCAGCGTGTTGTGCATTACCACCTGAACGCCTGCCATCGCGAGTCGCCCGAGCTGGTCGAGATAGCGGAACGTGTCGAGGAAGGTCGCGTCCCAGCGATTGCCGCCGCAGGCGGCATCGGCCGTCTCCGTCAGCCAGATCGGCGTGCCAGGTGCGAATTCGTCGCGCAAGCCGCGATAGACCGAAAGCGCGCGATCGGTGCGCGCGAGCCAATCCGCCGATAGCGCCCGCGCCGGATCATCGCGGACACCGCAGCGCGACGAGAGCGTGTTGTAGTGATGATAGGAGAGGCGATCGAGACCTCGTCCGGAAGCCTCGAGCAGATCGCGCGTCCGGATGCCATCGGCCGATGGCAAGGACGAGTCGCCGATGGAGCTGGGGCCAACGATCAGCGTGTCAGGGGCATGCTGGCGCATCCACGAATGGAATATCGCGAAGTCGCGGCCATAGGCCTTTGCGTCATAGCCCGGCGGTGCGCCGTTCGTCGCCGCGAGCGTCGGCTCGTTCATGAACTCGGCGGCTGCTATGCGGCTGCCGAGTGACTGCGTGAAAGAGAGAAGCTGTTGCGCCTGATCGGACGTCCAACGGCCATCCGCATTGCGGCTGCCCGCACTGATGGCAAACGACGTCACGATCTGCGCATCTACCGCGCGTGCAAAGTCGACGACACCGCGCCACTGCGCGCGGCTCAGCACGGAGTTGAAACCCGCAGGTGCCGCCGGCGCGTTGTCGGTGTCGGCAAAGAACGTCGCATTCGCCCAGGTGCCGCTGACGCGCATATAGGCCGGGCCCAGAGCTACCGCAAGCATGCGCAGTCGCATGTTGGCGAGGTCGATCGGGGGCCTGTAGCTGTAGCGATCTCGCGAGATCTGCACGTTCGCTCGCAAGCTGCGTGGATACGGCTTCCAGAAGCGCCCGCCCGTTACCTCCACCATCTCGACATTGTACGATTGAAATCGCACGTCGATCGTGCCGATCGCCTTCATGCTCGCAGGCGAGAATGACAATTGGCTCGCGCAAACCGGACGACATGCGATCGCGACCAACAGCGCAACACAGATCGCGCGCGTCGTGCGAGGCTGCATGCTCCGTAGGGTCCGCCGCTTTGTATACACGCTCTGGCGCCTTCTTATGCGCGCTGCCAAATCCACATGCATCGGCGCAAAACATTAGTCCCGTTTATATCGCGAATTTTTACTTCCAATTTTACTTCGTGAAATCCGGTCAATAGCTTCACGCGCAACTGATCACATCCGCGCCGATCACGGACGATCGGTGAGAGAGTTCATCGTAACCAACGAGGGTTGCCATGCTTGACAGGAACAAGGGGAATTCCGGCGCCGACCAGGCCGGAACCAGGAGCGGGGAATCGAAAAAGCTGAGCCGGCGCACGCTGTTGAAGGGTGCCGCAGCGGTCGCGGGCGCGGCCGCAGGTTCGGACGCGATCCGCGGTTTCCCGACCATCTGGGCGCAGGAGATCAAGGACATCGAGCTCCGCCACGTCGGCGTCTCCTATTCGGTGGTGAAGGCGATCGGCGACCAGGCGGCCAAGGATCTCGGCTTCAAGGTGACGATGCAGAACCTCGATACCTCGGCCGCCATCAATCGCTTCATAAGCCAGCCAAATACGGTCGATATCGCCGATCTCGAGGGCTGGCAGGCCAAGCTCGCCGCCAAGCGCGGCGTCATCCAGGGCATCGAGGTCAAGAAGATCAAGGAGTTCGACAATATCCTGCCGATCTTCACCAAGGGTGAGATCGACGGTCACAAGATCCCACGCCAGGGAATTTCGCCCTATGAGGCCATGTACATCGCCAAGCCAGACGCCACCGATCTGAACGACGGCGTGACCGAGTGGGCAACGTTCCTGCCGCAGGTCTACAACGCTGACTCCATCGGCTACCGGCCCGACCTCGTCGGCCACGAGGTCACCGAGTGGAAGGACCTGATCGATCCGAAATTCAAGGGCAAGGCCGCGATTCTCGACGTGCCCGCGATCGGCATCATGGACGCCGCGCTCTGCTTCGAGAGCGCGGGGCTGATCAAATACGGCAACAAGGGCAATATGACCAAGGAGGAGATCGATTTCACCTGCAACAAGCTGATCGAGCTGAAGAAGAACGGCCAGTTCCGCGCGACCTGGACCACCTTCGACCAGTCGGTGCAGCTGATGGCGGCGGGCGAGGTGATCATCCAGTCGATGTGGTCGCCGGCGGTCGCCGCGGTACGCGTGAAGGAGATCCCCTGCGTCTACGCGCCGGTCAACGTCAAGAACGGCAAGGAAGGCTATCGCGGCTGGTGCAACGGCATGGGGCTGATGAAGCACCTCTCAGGCAAGAAGCTTGAAGCGGCCTACGAATACCTCAACTGGTATCTCTCGGGCTGGCAGGGCGGCTTCGTCGCGCGTTACGGCTACTACAGCCCGGTGCCGTCGACCGCGAAGAAGTGTTTGACGCCGGCGGAATGGGCATTCTGGTACGAGGGCCAGCCCGCGCCCGAGGTGATCAACGATCCCTACGGCGTGCCGATGGAAAAGTCCGGTACCAAGCGCGACGGCGGCTCGTTCCTCGACCGGGTCAAGAACATCTCCTGCTGGAACACGCTGATGGACGAAGCCGCATACATGAACAAGCGCTGGAACGACTTCAAGGTGGCGTAAATCCTGCTTTTCCCTGAGGTGAGCGAGAGCCGGCGCGGCGACGCGCCGGTAGCAAGGACCGAAGGCATTCGCCGACATGCAGTCCAGTCAGACCCCATCACGCGCCAATCTTGCCGGCTGGCTCTACGTGTCGCCGCTGGTGCTGGTGCTCGTTCCGTTCTTCGTGGCGCCGATCCTGGTGGTGCTGGCGGCGAGCTTCTTTGCCACCGACGGCTTTGGCGGGCTGACCCCGGGCTTCACGTTCTCGAACTACGTCGAGGTGCTGCACTCGGCGCTGACGCTGAAGCTGTATCTCGCGACCATCAAGTTCACGGTGCTGACCTGGATCTTCACCCTGATCATCGGCTTCTTCGTCGCCTATTTCCTGGTTTTCCACGTCCGTAACCAGCTTCTGGCGATCGGCCTGTTCCTGCTCTGCACCGTGCCGTTCTGGACCTCCAACATCATCCGTATGATTTCCTGGATTCCGCTGCTCGGCAAGGAGGGGCTGATCAACCAGGCGCTGCTCGCAACCGGCGCGGTCCATCAGCCGCTCGAAGTGCTGCTGTTCTCCGACCTTGCGGTGGTCATTGCCTATGTCCATCAGCTTACGATCTTCATGATCGTGCCGATCTTCAACTCCATGGCGCGGATCGACAAGAAGCTGATTGAAGCGGCGATCGACGCGGGCGCCAGCCGTTTCGACATCATGCGCCTGATCGTGGTGCCGATGTCCAAGAGCGGCATCGCGCTCGGTACCATCTTCGTGGTCTCGATCGTGATGGGCGACTTCTTCGTGGTGAAGGTGATGTCCGGCGGCGGCTCGGCCTCGGTGGTGAGCGCGTTCTACGAGGACGTCGGCGTTCTGCAATATCCGACCGCGGCGACGAGCGCCGTGCTGCTGACGCTTGTGCTGGTCGCGATCGTGTCGCTGATCCTGCGCACCGTGGACATCCGCCAGGAGATCACGCGATGAGCGCGGTGCTTGCCGACATGCAAGGCGCAGTCGCGCCCGCGACGACCAAGGCGATTGCGCCGAGCCGGGGTGAGCGTCCCTGGACCTTCTATGTGCTGGCGAGCCTGTTTGCCCTTTACGTTCTCGCGCTCTACGGCCCGATGATCTGCATCTACATCCTGTCGTTCCAAGACATCCGCGGCGGACTTGTCTTCCCCATGAAGGGCCATTCGCTGCACTGGTTCGTCGATCTCTTCACCCAGGTGCGGACCGGGGACGTCAAGGGCTCGTTCGACCGCTCGATCAGGCTCGCCGTCATTGTCACCATCATCACGGTGGTGATCTCGTTCCTCGCGGGGCTCGGCTTTCGCCGGCGCTTTGCAGGCGACGCCGTCGTCTTCTACATGATGATCGGCAGCCTGGTCGCGCCAGGTCTCGTGCTCGGGCTTGGCACAGGGCTCCTGTTCCAGGTGCTCGGCCTCAACGCGAGCTGGTACACCTCGGCGCTCGGCGCGCAGCTTTCGTGGACGCTACCGTTTGGTGTGCTGGTGATGTTCGCGGTGATGTCGCGCTACAACCGTGCATGGGACGAAGCGGCCTACGATCTCGGCGCGAGCCACTGGCAGACCATTTGGCTGGTGATCGTGCCTGTCCTGGCGCCGGGCATCGTCGCAGTGGCGCTGTTCGGCTTCACGCTGTCCTACGACGAATTCGCCCGCAGCCTCCAGACCGCCGGCTCGCTCAATACGTTGCCGCTGGAGATCTGGAGCATGACGCTGAACGTCACCTCGCCCTCGCTCTATGCGCTCGGCACGGTGACAACCATCATCTCCTTCATCGTGATCGGTGCGAGCCTCGGTACCATCGTGCTGATCCAGAAGAAGCGCGGCCGAGGGGCGAAAGACTAGAGGTTTTTTGGAATGGCGATCGAACGCGGCGATATCGAACTGGCGGGCGTCTGCAAGAGTTTCGACGGCCTGACCAATGTGGTCGACGGCGTCAACTTGAAGATCGCCGACGGCGCCTATTGCTGCTTCATCGGCCCGTCGGGCTGCGGAAAGACCACGATTTTGCGCATGATCGCGGGCCATGAGGACCCCACGGCGGGCGAGATCGTGATCGGCGGCCAGAACGTCGTTGGCCTCGCGCCGGTGCAGCGGCGCACGGCGATGATGTTCCAGTCCTACGCGCTGTTTCCGCATCTGACCGTGCGCGAGAATATCGCCTTCGCGCTGCGCGTCCGCGGCATGTCCAAGATCGATCGCCTGCGCGCAGCGGATGCGATGATCGAGAAGGTGCGGCTGACGAGCTTTGCCGATCGCCTGCCGGCCCAGCTCTCCGGCGGCCAGCAGCAACGCGTCGCGCTGGCGCGCGCTGCGATCACCGAGCCGCGGGTGCTGCTGCTCGACGAGCCGCTGTCCGCGCTGGACGAGCAGCTCCGCGTGCAGATGCGTCAGGAGCTGCGGCGGATGCAGCAGGAGCTCGGCATCACCTTTATCCACGTCACCCACACCCAGCTCGAGGCGATCGCGCTCGCCGATCTCGTGGTGGTGATGGAGCAGGGCCGGATCAAGCAGGCGGGGCCGGCGCGCGACGTCTACGCCCATCCGCACGACCGCTACGTCGCGGAGTTCATGGGCGGGCAGAACGTGCTGTCGGGCCGGGTCGAGAAGGTGAACGGTGCGAGCTTCGTGCTGGCGCAGGCCGCGCCCGATGGCATCGAGGTGCCGCTGCAGGCGCGGGCCAAGATCAGCGTCGGCGACACGGTCGATATCGCGGTGCGCCGTGACGATGTCACTCTCGTTCGGCCCGGACAAACACTCCCCGCAGGCTGCTCGACCTCGCTGCCGAGCCGCGTGCTCGCGATCGAATACCAGGGTTACTTCGTCAAGGTTATGCTCGACACTGTCCCCGACGACGAGTTCGTGGCCTACGTGCCGGAAAAGACGTTCTTCGCAGATCCCCTCAATGTCGGCGATGTCGTGTTGGCCACCTGGGCCACCGACCGCGCCCGTCCACTCGCTTGAAAGCCCGTCGCGCACAGGGAGTTTTGATCGTGCAGATATCCTTCACACTCAATGGCCGGCCGACCACGGTCGAGGTCGAACCGGCAACGCTCGTCGCCGAACTGCTGCGCGAGCAGCTCAACCTGACGGGCACCCATATCGGCTGCGACACTAGCCAGTGCGGCGCCTGCGTCGTGCATCTCAACGGCCTGCCGGTGAAGAGCTGCACGTTGCTCGCACCCGCGCTCGACGGCGCGACGCTTCTCACCATCGAAGGCTTGCAGGGTGCGCCGGGTTCGAACCGGCTGCATCCGATGCAGGAGGCCTTTCGCGAGAACCACGGCCTGCAATGCGGCTTCTGCACGCCGGGCATGGTGATGACGGCGGTTGCTCTCGCCAAGGACAAGCCGTCGCTGACCGAGGCGGAGGTCCGTCACGGTCTCGAAGGCAATATCTGCCGCTGCACCGGTTACCAGAACATCGTCCTGTCGGTGATATCCGGTGCAGCCGCCATGCATGCTGCGGCCAAGGGAGAGTGATCATGGGCAATGTGATCGGCATCGGCGCGGCACCGAAGCGGAAAGAGGACCAGCGCTTCCTCACCGGCCGCGGCAACTATGTCTCCGACATCAAGCGCCCCGGCATGGCGGCCGGCGTGTTCGTCCGCTCGCCGCATGGACATGCGATCCTGCGCGACATCGACAAGAGCGCGGCACTCGGCGCGCCAGGCATCGTCGCGGTGCTGACCGGCGACGACGTCGCGGCCGACGGTTTGGGCTCACTGCCCTGCGGCTGGGGCATCACGGATGCCAAGGGCGTGCCGATGAAGGAGCCGCCGTTTCCGATGCTGGCGCAAGGCAAGGTGCGCTTCGTCGGCGACATGGTGGCGTTCGTCGTCGCGGAAACGGTGGAGCAGGCCAATTCGGCGGCGGAGCTGCTAGCGATCGACTACGAGGTGCTGTCCTCGGTCGTCGGCGTGCTCGATGCGGTTCACCCGGGCGCGCCGCAATTGTTCGACGACGTGCCGAACAACGTCTGCTGCGATTGGGAGCTTGGCGACAAGGGCGCGGTCGAGACCGCGTTCCGCAAAGCTGCGCATGTCGCAAAGCTCAGCCTGGTCAACAACCGCCTGATCGGCAATCCGATGGAGCCGCGCGCGGCGATCGCCGAATACGAGCCCGGCACCGACCGTTACACGCTGTGGAGCACCAGCCAGTTTCCGCACGTCGTGCGCTTCCTGATGGGCGCGCTGGTGCTGAAGATCCCGCAGCACAAGCTGCGCGTGGTGGCGCCCGACGTCGGTGGCGGCTTTGGCGTCAAACAGTTCCACTATGGCGAGGAGGCCGTGATCACCTGGGCCGCCAGACGCGTGATGCGGCCGATCAAATGGGTTGCGAGCCGCTCGGAAGGCTACGTCTCGGACCGCCACGGCCGCGACCATGTCACCGAGGCCGAGCTGGCGCTGGACGAGACCGGCAAGTTTCTGGCCTTCCGCGTCAAGACGCTCGCCAATATGGGCGGCTATCTCTCGACCTTCGGGCCGAATATCCCGACCAATCTCTATGGTCCGTTGCTGAGCGGCGTCTACACCATGCCCGCGATCTACTGCAACGTGAAGGTGGTGTTCACCAACACCGTGCCGGTCGATGCCTATCGCGGCGCAGGCCGCCCCGAGGCGACCTTCGTGCTTGAGCGCATCGTCGACGTCGCGGCCGCCGAGATGGGGATCGACCGCGTCGAGATCCGCCGCCGCAACATGATCCCGAAGGAGGCCTATCCCTATCAGACGCCCGTGCTGGTGCAGTACGATTCCGGCGATCCGATGGGATGTCTCGACGGCGCGCTGGTCGCGGCCGACGTCAAGAATTTTGGCGCGCGCAAGGCGGCCTCGCAGCGTAAAGGCAAGTTCCGCGGGCTCGGCTACTCGACCTATGTCGAGGCCTGCGGCCTCGCGCCGTCGCGCTTCGCCGGCCGGCTGGGCGCGCGCGGCGGCCTCTATGAGAGCGCGACGGTGCGCGTGCATCCGACCGGCCAGGTGACGGTCATGATCGGCACCCACAATCACGGCCAGGGCCACGAGACGACGTTCGCGCAGATCGTCTCGGACAAGTTGGGGGTGCCGTTCGAGAATGTCGACATCGTGTTCGGCGATACCGATCGCGTGCAGTTCGGCATGGGCACCTATGGCTCGCGCTCCCTCGTCGTCGGCGGCGCCGCGCTGTCGAAGGCCGCAGACAAGGTGATCGTGAAGGGCAAGAAGATCGCGGCCCATCTGCTCGAGGCTGCCGAAGTCGATATCCAGTTCGAGGCCGGCAAGTTCTCGGTGGCCGGCACGGACCGCACCAAGACGTTCGAGGAGATCGCGGGCGCCGCTTACGTGCCGCATGACTATCCGCTCGAGGTGCTGGAGCCGGGGTTGGAGGAGCAGGCCTATTACGATCCCGTGAACTTCACCTATCCCGGCGGCTGTCACATCGCCGAAGTCGAGGTCGATCCGGAGACGGGGACCGTCACGCTCGTCAACTACACCGCGGTCGACGACGTCGGCACCGTCATCAATCCGATGATCGTCGAGGGGCAGTTGCACGGCGGCATCGTGCAGGGCGTGGGGCAGGCGCTCTACGAGAACGCCGTCTATGACGACGGCTCCGGCCAGCTCCTGTCGGGCTCGCTGATGGACTACTGCATGCCGCGCGCCGATCATCTGCCGATGATGAAGGTTGCGACCCATTCGACGCTATGCACGCACACGCCGATGGGCGTGAAGGGCTGCGGCGAGGTCGGCACCATCGGCTCGCCGGCCGCCGTCATCAATGCGGTGGTCGATGCGTTGTCCCATCTCGGCGTCACCCATGTCGACATGCCAGCAACGCCGAACCGGATCTGGCGCCTGCTGCAAAACGCGTCGCTGCCGGTCGCTGCGGAATAGGGAGGACAAACAATGAAACCGTTTGCGTATCACCAGCCGGACCAGATTCCCGACGCCGCGAAGCTTTTGACCTCGATTGAGGACAGCAAGCTCGTCGCCGGCGGCATGACGCTGATCCCGACGCTGAAGCAGCGGCTGGCCAATCCTGCGGCGCTGATCGATCTTTCCAAGCTGCCGGGCCTCAAGGGCATCAGCGACGGCGCCGCGATCACGATCGGTGCGATGACGCCGCATGCGGAGGTCGCGGCATCGAAGCTGGTGCAAGCCAAGATCCCCGCGCTTGCGGCGCTGGCCTCGATGATCGGTGATCCCGCGGTGCGCAGCCGCGGCACCATCGGCGGCTCGGTCGCGAACAACGACCCGGCGGCGGACTATCCGGCGGGCGTGCTCGGGCTCGGCGCGACCATCGTCACCAGCGCGCGCGAGATTTTGGCCGACAAGTTCTTCCTCGGCCTGTTCGAGACCGCGCTTCAGTCCGGCGAGATCATCACCGCGATTCGCTTTCCCCTGCCGCTCAAGGCCGGTTACGCTAAATTCAAGGCGCCGGCCTCGCGCTATGCGCTGGTCGGCGTGTTCGTCGCAAAATTCGCCGATGGGGTGCGCGTCGCCGTGACCGGCGCCGGACCCGGCGTGTTCCGCGTTCCGCCGATGGAGCAAGCGCTGTCGCAAAATTTCGATCCGTCCGCGATCGCGGCGATCAAGATCGATACCGATGGTCTCACCTCCGACATTCACGCCGAGGCTGACTACCGTGCGCATCTCGTCACGGTGATGGCCAAGCGCGCCGTCGACGCGGCGCTCGGATAAGTTTTGGGTTTGATGATGACTGATGGTTCCGGCCCAACGGCCTCCTTGCCGGCGCCGACTGGCCTCGGCGCGCTCTCCGCAACCGAGATCCTCGCCGGCTACAAGCGCAAGGCATTCACCCCGCGCGACGTCGTCGACGAGACCATCGCGGCGCTGGAGGCAACGAATGCCTCCTGCAACGCGGTGGTGACACCGATGTACGAGCAGGCGAGAGCGGACGCCGATCGCCTCACGAAGGAGATGCGCAACGGTGAAGCCAAGGGCCCGTTCGCCGGCATCCCGGTCACCATCAAGGATCTGGTGTTCGTCGCCGGCGTTCCCGCCTATGGCGGCTCGCCGCTGAACAAGGCGTTCGTGCCCGACGTCGATGCCGCCGTGGTGTCGGCGCTGAAAGCATCCGACGCGATCATCACCTGCAAGACGACGACATGCGAGTCGGGCTACAAGCTCACCGCCGACAGTCCTGTCACCGGCACCACGCGAAATCCCTGGAATCTCGATCGTACCAGCGGTGGATCGAGCGGCGGCGCCGCGGCAGCGATTGCCGCCGGCTGCGGTCCGATCGCGATCGGCACCGACGGCGTCGGCTCGATCCGGGTGCCCTCGTCGTTCTGTGGCGTGTTCGGGCTCAAGCCGACCTTTGGCCTGGTGCCGCGCTCGCCCGGATTCTCGCCGCCGTCCTGGGCCTCGCTCGCGCATACCGGACCGATCACGCGCACGGTCGCGGATGGCGCGCTCGTGCTGGAGATCATCGCCGGTTACGATTTGCGCGACCCGGCGAGCCTTCCGGTGTCGCCACGCCGCTTCGATACCAGAGCCGTTCCCTTGAACGGCGTGCGCATCGGCGCCAGCGTCGATCTCGGCTACGCCGCGGTCAGCCCGGACGTCCGCACCGCCTTCAACAAGGCACTCGCCATCCTGGAATCCTGCGGCGGACGGATCAGCATGGACGGTCCCGGCCTGGACCCGGGCATCCTGGAGCACACGCTGAAGCCGATCGCCTTCACCGAGCAGGCGGCAGCGGTTGCAAGCAAAACATCGGCCGATCTTGCAGGCTCCGAAACCGACTACCGCGACGTCGTCAGCGCCGGCCGCCACTATAGCGGCACCGACTACATCGAGGCCGGCTATCGCCGCGGCCAGGCGCGCACCGCGTTCCTGAAACTGTTCGAACGGGTCGACGCGCTGGTGACGCCGACGGTCGCGGTGACGGCGTTCGAGGCCGGCCAGCTCGGTGTCGATCGGATCGACGGCGTTGCGGTTGATCCGCATCTCGGCTGGTCGCCGTTCACCTGGCCGATCAATCTTGCAGGGCTTCCGGCGGCGACGCTGCCCTGCGGCTTCGATCGCGACGGCATGCCGATCGGTCTGCAGATCGTGGCGCACTGGCTCGACGAACCGACGATCTTCCGCATCGCCGCCGCGTTCGAACAGGCGCAGCCATGGTCAAAGTTCTGGCCGCCGCTGGCGCTGCGCGAGCAAGGTCGTGCGCGAGCGAAGGCGTGAGCGAGAAGATCAGGACAGCTCGATCGGAACGCCGCGGCCGCTGAGCTCTTCGTCGAGGCGCAGGTAGTGCGCGAGATAGTCGTGCAGCGCGGTGGCCGCCTTCGAGGTGGCGCCGCTCGACTTGTAGAGCAGCAGCTCGACCTTCGGCAGCGGCGGCAATCCCTCGTTCGGGCCGATCTCTCGCATCGCCGGCACCAGCGCGCTGCGGCCGAGCACCGTCACCGCCATGCCGGCGAAAGCGGCCGCCTGCAAGCCGCCGACGCTTTCGCTGACGCAGGCGATGCGCCAGCGCAGGTTCGCGCGCTCGAGCGTGTCGATCGCATAGTCGCGATAGATGTTGCCGGGCGGCAGCAACGCCAGCGGGATGGGCCGCTCCTGATGCGCGGCAGATTGCTCGCCGGTCATCCAGACGAGCTGCTCGCGCCGCACCACCTGGCCGCCGGTGAAATCGTTCATGCGGGTGACGAGCGCGATGTCGACGTCGCCGCGCTTGACGAGACCGACGAGCGGCGTCGACAGCGCGCAATTGAGCTCGACCTGGATGCGCGGAAAGGACTTTCGGAACACGCTGAGGATCGAGGGCAGCATGAAGGCGGCGTAGAGATCGGGCGTGCCGAGCACGACCTGGCCTTCGATCTCCTGCGACGCCAGCTGCGAGATCAGCTCGTCATGCAATCGCAGGATGGATTTTGCGTAGGTCAGGACCGTCGTGCCGTCCTCGGTCAGCGTCAGCCTTCGGCCGCCATGCTCGAACAGCTGCTTGCCGGTCAGCTCCTCCAGCCGCTGCAATTGCAGGGTGATCGCCGGCTGGGTGCGGCCGAGCCGGCGCGCGGTCTCGGTGATGCTACCGGTCTCGACGACCGAGATCAGCGACCGGAGCATGCGGATATCGAGACTGATGAGGTTCATGCGATGTCCATATCGCCCAGAATTTATGCAAGTTCCATGCTAGAGGGGAAGGCAAATCGGGGCGGGAGATGCGCCGCAGCACCCCTTCGCACTCGGCAAATAGGACGACACCGACGGACATTGCCGCGACCGGCCACATCCATTATCAGCCGGACGGGCAGCAGAGCTGCCCCACAGGAGCATAAAACATGAAAAAGACCTCCTCCCCCTCCCGACGCGACCTGCTTGCGACCGCTGCCGCGGCAACGGCGGCCACCATGGCCGAAGCGGCGCCGGCCTCCGCGCAGGCTGGACCGAAGCCGATCTTCCCGGTGCCGATGACCGCCATTCCGATCGTCGGCGAGACCAGCGTGTTCCAGGTCCGCCGCATCTACTGCATCGGCCGCAACTATGCCGCGCATGCAATCGAGCGCGGCTCCGACCCGAACCGCGAGCCTCCGTTCTTCTTCCAGAAGCCGACGGACGCGATCCAGAACGTCGCGGTCGGCGAGATCGCCGAGCATCCCTATCCGTCGCTGACAAAGAACTATCATCACGAGGTCGAACTCGTTGCCGCGCTGAAATCCGGCGGCAGCAACATCCCGCCGGAGAAGGCGCTCGATCACGTCTATGGCTACGCGCTCGGCCTCGACATGACGCGGCGCGATCTTCAGAACGGCATGGCCGCGGAGAAGAAGCCGTGGGAGATCGGCAAGAGCTTCGACCATGCCGCGGTGATCGGCCCGATCCATGCGGCGAGCAAGACCGGCCATTTCGAGAAGGGCGCAATTTCGCTGGCGGTGAACGGGACCGTGCGGCAGAACTCGGATCTGAGCAAGATGATCTGGAGCGTAGCCGAGCAGATCGCGAAGCTCTCGGAAGCCTTCGAGCTCAAGGCCGGCGACATCATCTATTCCGGTACGCCTGAGAATGTCGGACCGGTCGTGAAGGGCGACGTGCTCCTGTGCAAGCTCGAAGGCTTGCCGGATATGTCGATCAAGATCGTCTAAGAGTTGAGCTGCTTCCGTCGGGACAACTATCCCGGCGGAAGTTTCCTGACTGCCGGAGTTCCATCGGCCGATTGCCCTGTGTTGGGCGATAAACAAACGTCCTGCTGCCATATTTTCGTAAGAGTGAACTTCCTGTGAGGGAGGCGCTTCGATGAATAGATCTTTGATGGCCGCAGTCGTGATGCTGGTATTGGTTCCGGCAGGTGCCGTTGCGCAGGAGCGCGCCGGTGATGCTGCTCTTGGAGCCGTCTCCGGCGCTATCGTGCTGGGGCCGGTCGGTGCTGTAGCCGGTGCCTTTGTTGGCTACGCCGCCGGCCCTTCCATCGCGCGCTCATGGGGCTTGCGCGGTTCTCGGTCGGCGACGAGCCGTCAGAGGCCACGCAGAGAAGCGAATCGCGTCCCGAACTCGGCGCCTCCAGGGCCCGCTCCAGTGGCGCCGACGCCCGCCTCAGCCGCCCCGGGTCCCACCAGCAGTAGGGCGATGGAAGCCAACGGCCGTGTCGCTCAAATGGGGCCGGCTAACAGTCCGCCGGCTCAGGCAGCTCCGGCTGCGCCGGCGCCGACCACGGCGCCGCCCGTTCAAGCATTCGAGTAAAGTTCAGGCCGCCGTCTTCGGCCGCAGCCGATCGACCGTCCTTGCGATCAGCGACGCAACATCGGACACCTTGGGGCCGATGCGAAATTCTGGTCCGGCGACGACGACGGAGAGCCGCCGATCGCCGATCGGCAGCGGGATTGCGGCGCCTGCGAGGTCGCGGCTGTAGTCGCCAAAGCTCTGGCAGTAGCCGCGGGCAATCGAATTGCGGAGCTCCGCCTCGACTGCCTCGATGCTGATCGGCGTCGACATGCCATACTGCCTGAACTCGATCTTGCGATAGAGCTGGTCGCGCTCTTCCTTGGAATATTGCAGCAGCAGCGCGCGGCCGCTGGCGCTGGCATGAATGGGAATGCGATGGCCGACTGTCGCGAAGTAGCGGATCGGCGCCTGCGATTCCACGACGTCGATGAAAACGGCCATGACCCCCGATGGCGCAACGATGGACGCGGTCTCACCCGTCTCCGCCGAAAGCTCCGAGATCAGCGCATGCACCCATGGCGGCAGCGGCTCGACCTCCGACACCATCCGCGCCAGCGTCAGCCAGCGCGGCGTCGGGTAGTAGCCGCCACGGCGCCGCGGCTCGTAGAGATAACCCTTCTCCGACAGCGTTGCGAGCAGGTTGAAGGTCGACGAGCGTGGCCAGCCGAAATGATCGGCGATCTCCGCGAGCGTTGCCGGCTTCCTCGCCTGCGCGAAGAATTCCATGATCTCCAGGACGTTGGCGGCTTGGCGAACGATCATTGGGATCAGGTCCTAAGGCAGGCCGAGGATCTTCTTCGCGGCGCGAAGATGCGGCTTGTCGATCATCATGCCGTCGAGGCGCAGCGTGCCGGAATTGGGATTGTCGGCGAAGGCTGCGATCACCTTTTCCGCCCAGGTACGCTCCGCGTCGGTCGGCGCGAAGGCGGCGTTGACGATATCGACATGTTTTGGGTGGATCAGCGCCTTTGCGGAAAATCCATCGCGCCGGGCGGCGCGCGTCTCCTGCTCGAGGCCGGCGAGGTTGTCGATATCGGTATAGACAGTATCGATCGGCGCGACCTCAGCTGCGGCCGCGGCCATCAGGCAGAGATCGCGTGCCAGGCGATAGGGGCTGTGGAACACGCCGCCGCTCGCTTTCTCCGTGGCGCCAAGCGAAGCGGAGAGATCTTCGGCGCCCCACATCAAGCCGGCGAGGCGAGGGGAACAATCCTTGTAGGTGCCGAGGCCGAAGATCGATCCGGCGGTTTCGGTAGCGACGCAGACGATGCGGGTCGCGCCCACCGCGATGCCGGCAGCTGCCTCGAACGCGTCGAGCCAGAGTGCGACCTGCCGGACGTCGTCGCCGCCGCGCGATTTCGGCAGCACGATGCCGTCGGGCGCGCCCGGCATGACTGCGGCGAGATCGGCGAGCGTCATGCCGGTGTCGAGCGCGTTGACGCGGACATAGAGCTGGTGTGGGCCGCGACGGCCCTTCAGCATCGCAAGCGTGAGCTTGCGCGCCTCGTCCTTCTTCTCGGTGACGACGGAGTCTTCGAGATCAATGATCAGGGCGTCGGCCTTGCCTTCGCTCGCCTTCTCGAATTTGCGCGGGGAGTCGCCCGGCACGAACAGCATGGAGCGCATCAGACCGGCCTCTTGTGCATCATCGCCATGCGGCGGCATTTGCCGACAATCTCGTCGTTCTGGTTGTAGGCATGGTGCTCGAATTCGACGATGCCTGCCTTCGGGCGCGATTTGGATTCGCGCACCGACAGCACCTTCGTCGTCGCCCGCAGCGTGTCGCCATGGAACACCGGTTTCGGGAAGGTCACGTCGGTCATGCCGAGATTGGCGACGGTGGTGCCGAGTGTCGTGTCATAGACCGTCATGCCGATCATGATGCCGAGCGTGTAGAGGCTGTTGAAGATGCGCTGGCCGAACTCGGTCTGCGCGGAAAAGTGCGCATCGATGTGCAGGGGCTGCGGGTTGAGCGTCAGCAGGCTGAACAACGTGTTGTCCATCTCGGTGACCGTGCGCGTCAGCGGGTGCCTGAACTCCTGGCCTACCGAAAAATCCTCGAAGTAAAGCCCGGCCATCCTGTCTCTCCGTTCCAAGCCGATGGTTCAGATGCGTGAACGCCGGGGGCGAAATCCCAGCCTTTCCGGCCCCCAACCACGCATAGCCCCATGCATTGTTCATAACCTTGACAGATAAATTCACATATATGTACGCTTGGCTCAAGCAAGAAATCGGTGCGAGGGGCCAGCCGCTTGAGCTGCGGCGCCGGCGTTACCTCGCGTCAGGGAGAAACGAATGAACAGGAAGCTGGTGTGGGCTCTCGCGGCTCTGGGGCTGCCGATCGTGACCGGCCCGGCTCGGGCGCTGGAGCTGAAGGTCGCCGACTCCTTTCCCGCCGGCCATTACCTCGTCCGCCTGATGCTGAAGCCGTGGATGGACGACGTCACCAAGCGGACCAACGGCGCGGTCACCTTCACCTATTATCCGAACCAGCAGATCGGCAAAGCTGCCGACATGCTACGCCTGACGCAATCCGGCGTCGTCGACATCGGCTACATCGGGCCGTCCTACGTCTCGGATAAGATGCCGCTGTCGGAGGTCGCGCAATTGCCGGGCGCGTTCCAGACGAGCTGCCAGGGCACACTCGCCTACTGGAAGACCGCGCGCGAAGGCCTGCTCGCCAAGCAGGAATATGCACCCAACAAGATCAAGCTGCTGTTCGAGGTGGTGTTGCCGCCCTATCAGGTGTGGACCGCCAAGGCGAAGGTCGAGACGCCGAAGGACATGCAGGGCCTGAAGCTGCGCACCACCGGCGGCGCGCAGGATCTGACGCTGCGCGCGCTTGGCGCCGTGCCGGTGCGCATGGCCGCGCCCGATGCCTATGAATCGCTGTCGCGCGGCACGATGGACGGCCTTTTGTTCCCGATGGAAAGCGTCGTCGCCTACGGTCTCGACAAGCTCGTCAAGCACGCCACCGAAGGCGTCAGCTTCGGCAGCTTCATCGTCGCCTATTCCATCAACCAGTCAGTCTGGGACAAGCTGCCCGAGGACGTGAAGAAGGCGATGGACCAGGCCTCCGAGGCGATCGAGCCGAAGGCCTGCGCCGACGTCGACAAGGAGCAGGACACGACGAAGCAGCACCTTACCGAGAGCGGCGTCAGCTTTGAGCCGCTGCCGGAGGCAACCCGCGCCGAGATCAAGGACAAGCTCAAGGGCGTCGGCCAGGAATGGGCGTCCGGTCTCGACAGCCGCGGCAAGCAGGCCTCGGCCGCGCTGAAGGAATTCGAGGCTTTACTCGCCGCAGGCAGCACGAAGTAGCGCAGGCAGGGACAAAGGGGACGCCGGACGTGATCGAGAAGCTCGGCAATGCGCTTTCCGCGCTGGAGCGCGCGCTGACGGTGATCGCGGTGGTATTCCTGTTCGTGATCATGGTGCTTGTCGTGACCGACGTGTTCATGCGCTACGTCATGAACCGGCCGTTCTCCTTCACCTACGACCTGATCGGGCTCTATCTCCTCGCCGGTGTGTTCTTCCTCACGCTGTCGGACGGCTTGCGCGAGCATGCCCATGTCGGCGTCGATATTTTGTTGTCGCGTTTCTCGCCGGCGGGACGGCGGCTGTCGGAGATCATCACCGCCCTGGCAGGTCTCTTCGTCTTCGTACTGATCTGCAAGGTTGGCTTCGAGCGGGCCCTTGAGAACTACGAGCAGCATGACGTGCTCGCGGGCGCTATTCCCTGGCCGACCTGGATCTCGGCGGCGCTGGTGCCGTTCGGCTGCGGCGTGCTGGTGCTGCGGCTAACGTTGCAGCTCATCGGCAATGTGCTGAGCCTCATCAGCGGGCGCGACCTCTATCCATTGCCGCCGGTGACCGGGATCGGCGAAGCGAGATCCTTCGAGTAGCGGCAGCGTCCATGACACCTCTCATCGTTCTCGGACTTCTGTTCTGCCTGCTCGCGCTCGGCACGCCCGTCGGCTTTGCAATGGCCTTTTCCGGTTCGGTGGGGCTCGTGATGGTCGGCGGCTTTGCGACGCTGTCGGGCATCCTGCAAACGGCACCGCTCTCGACCGTCTCGTCCTACGAGCTGATCACCATCCCGATGTTCCTGCTGATGGCCGATCTCGTGCTGCTGTCGGGCGTCGCGGACGATCTGTTCAAGACGGCCTCGGCCTGGGTCGGCCGCATCCCCGGCGGGCTCGGCATGGCAACGGCGCTCGCGGGCGCCGGCTTCGGCGCGATCTGCGGCACGTCGACAGCATCCGCCGCGACGCTGTCCTCGACCAGCCTGCCGGCGATGATCCGCCAGGGCTATGAGCCGAAGATGGCGGCAGGCGTGGTCGCGATCTCCGGTACCCTCTCCATGCTGCTGCCGACCAGCGTCGCACTCGTGATCTTCGGCCTGCTTGCGGAAGTGAACATCGGCAAGCTGCTGATCAGCGGCATCATTCCGGCGATCCTCGTCACCATCACCATCATGGCCACGATCTATTTTCTGGTCTGGCAGGACCCGTCGCGCGCGCCGGGCGCAAAATCGGTGCCGTGGCGCGACAAGTTCGCTCTGCTCTGGCAGGTCTCGCCGATGGTGGTGCTGTTCTCGATCGTGACCGGCACGATCTATCTCGGCGTCGCGACGCCGACGGAAGCCTCGGCCTTCGGTGCATTCGGTGCCTTCCTGCTTGCGATCGTCAAGGGCAAGATCTCGCCGTCCTCGCTCTACAGGACGCTGCTGCGAGCCTGTCACGGCACCTGCATGATCATCATGATCCTGGTGGGCGCCTCGATCTTCGGCTACTTCTTCACGTTGACACATGTGACGCAGGACCTCGTCGCCTGGATCGGCTCGCTGCCGACTTCGCGTTGGGTGATCATTACGCTGATCCTCTGCGGCTATATCGTGCTCGGCTCCTTCATGGACCAGATCGCGATCTTGGTACTGACGGTGCCGATCGTACTGCCGCTGATCAAGACGCTCGGCTTCGATCCGATCTGGTTCGGCGTCATCAAGATCGTCACCGCCGAGGTCGGCATGATCACCCCGCCGGTTGGGCTCAATTGCTTCATCGTCGCCCGCTACGCCAAGCGGCCGGTGGCGGAGGTGTTCCACGGCACCTTCCCGCATTTCATCGCGCACCTGATCGCGATCGCGATCCTGGTGGCGTTTCCGTCCATCATCCTCTGGCTGCCCTCGCAGATGGGGCGCTAAGCTTACGAGCCTCCGGCAAAGGAGACCATCATGGATTTCGAGCTCAGTGATCAGCAGGAAGCCATCCGCGATGCCATCGCGAAGATCTGCGAAGGCTTTGACGACGCCTACTGGCTGAACAAGGATCGCGAGGGCGGCTTCCCGCACGATTTCCACAAGGCGCTGGCCGACGCCGGCTGGCTCGGCATCTGCGTTCCGGAGGAGTATGGCGGCTCCGGGCTCGGTATCACCGAGGCCGCGATCATGATGCGAACCATCGCGGAATCCGGCGCCGGCATGTCCGGCGCCTCCGCCGTGCATATCAACGTGTTCGGCCTCAATCCCGTTGTCGTGTTCGGCACTGAAGAGCAGCGCAAGCGCATGCTGCCACCGATGGTGGAGGGTCGCGAGAAGGCCTGTTTCGCGGTAACCGAGCCCAACACTGGCCTCAATACCACGCAGCTCAAGACGCGCGCGGTCGCCAAGAATGACCGCTACATCGTCAACGGCCAGAAGGTCTGGATCTCGACTGCGCAGGTCGCGCACAAGATCCTGCTGCTCGCGCGCACGACGCCCCTCGAGGACGTGCGTTCGCCCACTCATGGCCTCAGTCTCTTCTACACGGATTTCGACCGCAAGCGGATCAAGGTCCACGAGATCGAGAAGATGGGCCGCAAGATCGTCGATTCCAACGAGCTCTTCTTCGAGGATTTCGAGATCCCGATGGAGGATCGGATCGGCGAGGAGGGCCGTGGCTTCGAGTACATTCTCGAAGGCATGAATCCCGAACGTATCCTCATTGCGGCCGAAGCGGTGGGCCTCGGAAAGCTCGCGCTGTCGCGCGCCACCGAATATGCCAAGACGCGTGTCGTGTTCAACCGCCCGATCGGCAAGAACCAGGGCATCCAGCATCCGCTCGCGGTGAACTGGGTCGAGCTCGAAGCCGCCTGGCTGATGGTGATGTCTGCCGCCTGGCAATATGACAAGGGCATGCCGTGCGGCGCCGCCGCCAATGCCGCAAAATATCTCGCGGGCGAGGCCGGCTTTTCGGCGTGCGAGCAGGCCGTGATGACGCATGGCGGCTTCGGCTATGCCAAGGAGTTTCACGTCGAGCGCTATTTGCGCGAGATCCTGATCCCGCGGATTGCGCCGGTCAGCCCGCAGCTCGCGCTCAGCTTCATCGCGGAGAAAGTGCTCGGCCTCGCCAAGTCGTACTAAGCCGTGTCCGGAAATGCGCCAACGATCGACTTCACCGGCCTGATCCAGGACGGCGATCTCGTGGTGTGCGGGCAGGCGACGGCCGAGCCGCGCACGCTCACCGAAGCGCTCGTGGCACAGGCGGATCATCTTCCGCCGTTGCGTCTTCTGGTTGGCCCGCTCTTCTCCGAGACGTTTTCGTCCGAATGCGCGGCGAACATCTCTTTTCTCAGCTATGGCGTGATCGGCAACGCCCGACGCCTCGCCAGGGCCGGCCGGCTTGCCGTGATCCCGAGCAACTACAGCGCCTTCTGCGCTGATTTCGCTGCAGGACGGCACCGGGCGGACGTCGTGCTGGTGCAGCTCGCGCAAGCGAGCGACGGCAGGCTCAGCGCCAGCCTTTCGAACGACTATGTGATCGATGCCGCGCGCCGCGCACGGCTGGTCGTTGCGGAGATCAATCCGGATGCGCCCTGGACCCATGGCGCCGAATGGCCGGATGACGTGCCGATCCATCTGAGAATTGTTGCCCGCCATTCGCCTGTTGAATTGCCGTCAGCGCCCCCTGATGATGTGTCGCGCCGAATCGCCGCGCATGCGGCAGGCCTGATCGCCGACGGCAGCACCTTGCAGTTCGGGGTCGGCAGGATTCCGGACGCGATCCTGTCCTCGCTCTCGCATGCACGCGACCTCGGCATTCATTCCGGCCTTATCAACGACGCTGTCGTCGAACTGATCGAGTGCGGCACCGTCACCAACGCGCGCAAGGGGCTGGATGTGGGCATCACCGTCACCAATCAGGTGATCGGCACGCCGCGGCTCTATCGCTTCGTGCATGAGAACAGGGCGGTTGCGGTGCGCCCGGCCTGCTACACACATAACCAGGGCGTGCTGGCGCAGATTAGCCAGCTGGTCGCGATCAATTCCGCGCTTCAGGTCGGTCTCGACGGCTCGGTCAATTCCGAGAGCTTGAACGGCGTGGCTGTCGGCGCCATCGGCGGGCAGCTCGACTTCGTACGTGGCGCCAACGCTTCGCCTGGCGGCAGGGCCATCATTGCGCTACCCGCAACCGCCTCGGATGGAACGAGCCGCATCGTGCCCGATGTGGAGACCGTGACGACGCCGCGCGCCGACGTCGACGCCATCGTGACCGAGTGGGGCGTGGCGGAGCTGCGCGGCTGCGATCTTGCCGAACGCGCGCGCCGCCTGATCGCGATCGCGGCGCCGGAGCATCGCGATGCATTGTCCGCGGAGCCGATGAAGCGAGGCCGTTAGCCTCAGTTCATCTGCGCAAAGCTCGGCTTGCTTTCGGTGCTCTCGATGATCCCCGGCAGCTCGGTCGCTTCATTCGCGATCATGCCGGCCATCCGCCAGAAAAGGTGCGCGAGCCGGGTGAAGGTCTGCCGCTCGCGTTCGATCAGCGACGCATCTTCCGGAACGGTCAGGGTTTCAAGTCCGACCACGCGGCGGGTGTCCGGCCAGATCGTCATCGATTGCGCGATCGCCGAGAAGCACCGCGGATCATCGCCGTCGTCGGGCGCGGTCGGCAGACCCGGATATTGAACGGGCGCGACATAGAATTTGTAGGCGCCGCACCCGAGCTGGAGCAGGAATTTCTCCGATATCGCGGTGTCGTTGGCAAACAATACCAGCCGCGCATCGCGTAAGGTTTCGGGTGCGATCGCGAGCAGATCGCGCGCCCATAGCGCCGAGCAGAAGGAGAGGCTTGGGTTGTGCTCGCGGAGCAGCGCGGCAAGCGGTAGCTGCTGTTGGCCGGTTTGTGTGAGCAGGATGATGGTCTTCAGCATCGGATTAGCTCTCGTCAGGGGATGAGATGGCAGCGCGTGGCTTGCGCCGCTGCGCTGGCGAAGAAGTCGCCGCTAATCTTCTGACCCGGCGCTATCTCGACGACGCGATAGCGCGCGAGGCGCGCAGCTTCCCGTGCCGTGTTGACGTCGTGCTGCCAGCCGCAGAGCGACAGCTCGAACCGTCCATAGCCGCCGCAGTCGCGGGCAAAGGCGCCGGTCACCGCCTCGACGGTAGCGGCGACCGCGCGCGCCTCATTGGCCTCGACATCGCGCAGAATCACGGCCACGCCGTTGTCGGCTGCAGCCTGAGAGGTCATGACCATGAAGGCGTCGCGCGCGCCGGTCCGGCCGGCGCGGCGGGCCGCGCGCACGAGGGATGCGAAGCTGGGATCAGGCCCGAGTTCGGTCGTGGTCGTCGGCTGCGCATGGATGATGGTGGCGCGGCTCGCGGCGAGGTCACCCGTCAGCGCATGATAGGAGCGGGGGAGCCAAACCGTGTCGAGCGGGCCATGCGAGGAGGCGTGGCTCCAGGCCTGGTCGAGCAGATAGCCTTCCCAGATCGTGGGATGGGAGGCGGCAAGGTGGTGCCAGGCTTGCAGCAATTGCTCCGCTCGGGCCGTGCGACCGAGATAGAGAGTTTGAGCCGACATCTCCCAGCGGTTCCACTTGTGGAGAGCGACGTCGCAGCCGAGCGAGGACGGCAGCAGGGGCGCCTCGCGCAGCACCGCGCCGGCTTCGACAAACAGCAGCGGTTCGCGGTAGCGGCTCCACATTCGCGCGATGAACTCGGCCTTCTCGAAACAAAGCACCTCTTCGCCGAACTCGGCTGCGATCGGCTCGATATGGCTGTCGAGCTCGAAGGCCTCGAGCGAGCGCTGCAAGGCACGGATCGCATCGGGGTCGGTGCCGTAAGGGTAGTAGGAGATGACGCGCGGCCGCACCGTGCATTCATCCGCGGCCGCGAGAAACCGCGACCAGCCGATCCCGCCCCACCACATTTCATGCGGACCCTCGGCGCTCGGGCCGACGGTGCCGAACTCGGTCAGCTTTGACTTGAGGAAGTCGAAGCCCGGATTCTCGCTGAGCGGGATGACGACCGCGCAACCCGGAGTTAGGGCGCGGTAGAACAGCTCGGCCGCGGCGCCGCTCGGCGGCTCGGTCAGAATGACCACCCCGTCGCCGCGGCGGCCTTCATGCGCCATCTGCACCGTCGGGGCGCCGTGACGGCCGACCAGCCAGCCGAGGCGATGACGCTGTGCGTCGCCGAGCCGGATGCCGGCCGCGCGCAAAACGCCGTCAAGATCTGTCTGCGTTCCGTCCGTCAACTCCGTGCCCCCTCATTTCGTATCGGCCCTTGGGCTTCAACGGGCGAGGGGGCCCGATCAGGCGCATTATTCGAGCGCGGTGGCGAGGATGCGGGCGTGACTGAGCGAGGTGAGCGCGATCGAATAGACCGCGACGTCCCCCGCCATCGGCCCGACCGGGATCAAGAGGCAGCCATCGTCGTTCTCGGCGCAGTAATAGGAGCCGTTTCGCTGGAGCCCGGCATGTACCAGGCTGTTGGCGGAGATCCCCGTCACCTCCTGGCTTTCGGCCGCATCGCGAACGCTGTCGCCGCTCTGGACGGTCACGCCGTGAAGGAGTCCCTCGCGGGCCAGCCTTGCCAGCGGGACGGCAATCGTCGCGACCGCCATCGCCCGCGATAGCGGGATGCGCAGGCGCAGCTCGCCAAGTCCGGTGCGCTGGACGGTCACCGTTTCCATCGAGGCACTGCCGTCGGTCCGGAACAGGCCGATCTGTAGTGCACTGCAGGAGGCTTCCTCGAACACATCGGCCGGCAGGCGGTTCGCGCCGAACAGGGTGTAGAGATAGGAATAGGACGGCGACAGGCCGGCAAAGCTGGCGGCCAGCCACATTGGCGGCGCTGCCGAGGTGCAGGCGGCGGAAAGGCCGCGGGCGGTGAGCTGGTTACGGACGAACCCGCCATCGAGCAGCGGCGCCAGCGCATGGGTGCCCAGATTGACGTCGTGCTTCAATCCGCCGAGCAGCGCGATCTCGTCGTCGTCCGGCAGTAGCAACAGGCGCGCCAGCGTCGCCGCACTCCAGCTCGTGGCGACATCGAGCGCAGCGTAAGGCAGCATGTCATATTCGGAGGCGATCCTGTCCGCGCTCGCCGCGAAGGCCAGCGCGCCCGACTGGATCTCGGCGGCCAGCGCGATCTGTTCGGTCGGACGCGGATTGATCTCGCGCAGGACCGCCTCGTCTTGATAGTCGCGTACCGAGCCTTCGGCCGAGCAGCAGATCTGCTCGAGCAGCGCGACATTGCGGATCAGCATGCGCTTGACATGGGGCGTCACCACGAGATCCGAGACGAAGCCTTCCGCGGTGTCGCTCTCGGCGATGTCGTCGAAGGCGTCATCGAGCGAGATCAGGTAGGTGCCGTGCAGGCGGATACTGATGCCTTCCTGGTCGAAGATGCGGCGCAGTGCCTTCTGCACGCTGCCGGAATAGCCGAGATCGGCGAGCACGAGGTCGGTGCAATCGTCGAATCCGGGGATGGTGTGGCGGAGATAAGCGAGCAGGCGGGCGCGCAAGCCGGCGGCAAGCTCAGTGATCTCGCCGGCGTCCATCAGGTCCGGCAGCGCTTCGGCAAGCTCGTCGCCGGGCGCGATCCCGTCCGGATATTTCGCGAAGAAGGCGGCGACCTTCGGCGGCAGGATCTTGATCATGTCGCGCAGTGTCGGCGCGTCGATCTTCATGACCTTGCCGAGGAGGTCGCAGAGCGGCTCCATTGAATCGGTCGAACCGATCAGGCTGACGCGGCGATTGATCTCGATATAGGCCGACATTGCGCCGTGGCGTTCCCGCCAGATCCGGTGGGACAAGAATCCGTCGCGGCCGAGGAAGCCGAGCGCCACGCGTCGGCCGGGCAGCGCCAGCGCCTCGTAGCGCGCCGCGACGAAAGCATCGAACGCGGTCATCACCGGACCGAGCACGGTCAGGCCCAACTGGAACGCCGGTGATTTCTCTGCGCTCCGCGCTGCCACCATTCTCCGCAGCGTGCGCGCGCCGTGGTCGAGCCGCGATGGCTTGCCCTGGCACAGCAAGTCGAACATCGCGGTCTCGCGCTGGAGCTTCGAGGCTAGCTGCGCCGAGGCTTGCGGATAGTAGCGGGGACGGATGCCGTGGCGCCGCGCGCCCCTTATGTCGGCGCTCTCGTTGTCGCCGACGTGAAAGGACGCGGCTGGATCGACGCCCTGATCAGTGATGTATCTGGCAAACAAAGACTCGCTCTTGCTGCTGCCGTGATCGCAGGACGCGTAGAGGAAGTCCCAGGTGAGGTCGGGACTGCAGGCGCGCAGCAGGCGGGCGAGCTGCGCGGAATCCCAATAGGTGTCCGAGATGAATCCGGTGCGATGACCGGCCCGTTTCATGTCGATATATTGCTGAAGCATTTCCGGATTGACGCGACAAAGCTCGAGCTCGGCGGCGAACTCAGCCTCGACAAGACCATCGCGATTGCGGCGATCGAGCCCGAACAGCTTGAACGGAAAATAGGAATAGACCTCGGCGATGTGCACCTCGCTCGCGCCACGTTTGTCCTTCGCGGTTCGTCGTGCGCGCGATTCGGCCTGGATGCGATGCTGAACGAAACTGGCGGAAACGTTCGGACATATTCTTGAAATGCCGGAGAGCTCGTAAGTCCTTTCAAATACGCCATCTGGCGTCGTGCAGGCGCGCATCAGAAACGTATCGAAAACATCGAACGACCAAGCAGAAACAATTCTCGTCCGACGTTTCGCGTCGGTCGTCGCGATCTTCATGCTGCAATTCCCCGCCAATCGAACCGATTAACGCTGCTGTGTTGCAAGTCAGGCGCGCTCGCGACGAAAAAAGCTCGCGCGCGATTCAAAACCGCGCATGTCGCGACTGACAGATTCAAAAAATCCGCTAGGTTCGAAAAAGGTGATTCGGCAAAAATTGCCGAGTGAGAAAATCGTCCCGCGTTCATTCACACTTGGACACAATCGATCGCCGCGTGCCTCGCGCGCAGAGCGCGTGTTCGTTTTAGTGCCGTGTATCTCCTCGAGTTTTTTGAAGCTGCATCTGTTCGGGATGAATGATCCGCAAATGACGCGAGACGATGTCGATGATTGCAGGACAGTAGCGCGCGTTACGCGCAACGTCGGCAATTGTTGCCGGTCACTCGGCAAAAGATTCCGGATAACATCTTGAAAAATAACAAAAATTCCCCGCCTGGATTGGTTGGTCTCCGCGTTCAACGCCTGGAAGCCGTGTGGAATATGCGCCGCCGGCATTGCGGGTTGGAGATTGCGGGATGAGTTACGCGCTTGATGTCTGGGCGCCCGCCGAGGCCGAAGTCACGACGACGGTACCGGTCGACGAGACCTTGCCGGTGATGCCGTCGGCGCCGCTCGCGCCGGATACCGTGCCGGCCGCCGAGATTGTCCTCGATGAAGACAGCGAGCTGCTCGATCGCCTCGCAACCGGCGACGAGGTGGCGTTCCGCATGCTGGTCGAACGTCACATCGACCGCGCCTATGCGATCGCGCTGCGCATTGTCGGCAACGCGGCGGATGCCGAGGACGTGGTGCAGGACACCATGCTCAAGATCTGGAGCCATCGCGGACGCTGGCAGCATGGCCGCGCCAAGTTCTCGACCTGGCTCTATCGCGTCATCTCCAATCGTTGCATCGACCTGCGCCGCAAGCCGCGCACGGAGAACGTCGACACGGTGCCGGAAGTCGCCGATGGTCAGCCGGATGCGGCCGACATCATCGAGCGCAACGAGCTGAACGACATGCTGGAGGTCGCGATGCAGCGGCTGCCCGAGCAGCAGCGCATCGCGGTGATCCTGTCGTATCATGAGAATATGAGCAACGGCGAGATCGCCCAGGTGATGGACACCACGGTCGCCGCGGTGGAGTCGCTTCTCAAGCGCGGCCGCCAGCAGCTCCGTCAGCTGCTGCGGCGGCACGAGCGCGACATCCGCACCGCGTTTACCGATTGCTAACCATAAAATCCCGCATCCGAAATTTTTTTCGCCTGATCTCCTTGCGCTCCGCCGTTTGAGCGAACGGACGGGGCTGCGCCCGCGTCGTCGTCAGTCGCTTAATCACGATGCGGCACGTCATGCCCATCAGCACAGGAGCCTGCAATGCCCGCGATTTCCACCAATACCGCTGCGAACGCCGCAGTCCGCTACCTCAACATCAACTCCTCGCAAGAGACCAGCGCGCTCTCGAAACTGTCTAGCGGCTCGCGCATCACATCGGCCTCCGACGACGCCGCCGGTCTTGCGATTTCGACCCGCATCTCCTCGGACGTCACCACGCTGCAGCAGGCTGCGACCAACGCCTCGCAGGCGACCGCGATCCTCCAGACCGCCGACGGCGGCGCCTCGAACATCTCCGACATTCTCGCCCGCATGAAGTCGCTGGCCTCCGAGTCGGCCTCGGGCACCACGACCGACTCCAGCCGCGCCTACATCCAATCGGAATTCTCGCAGCTCACGAGCGAAATCGATTCCATCTCGACCGGCACCCGTTATTCCAGCCAGAGCCTGCTCGACGGCACCAGCGTGTTTTCGTCGGGCGTCTCGGTCCTGGTCGGCTCGTCCGGATCGGACACCATCACCATCACGCTGGCGAGTCTCACGGCGTCCTCGCTCGCCGTCTCCTCGCTCGACGTCAGCACCCAGTCGGGCGCGACCTCGGCGTTGACGGCGCTCGACACCGCGATCGACACGGTCTCGGCCGCCCGCGCCTCGATCGGTGCGCAGGAATCGCGCTTCAACTTCTCCTCGGATTCGATCTCGACCCAGACCCAGAACCTCGAATCCGCGAACTCGGCGATCAAGGACGTGGATATCGCGGCTGAGCAGGCCACGCTGTCCTCGGCCGAGGTGAAGACCCAGGCCGCGGTCTCGGCCGAATCCGCCGCGAACCAGATGCCGCAGTACCTGCTCAAGCTGCTCGGCTAACGATCGTCTTTCCGGGCCGGCATGAGGCCGGCCCGGCTCTTCCTGCGATAGGTCGGGCACATCAGTGACCAGTGTCAGTTCAAGCACCAGCAGCACGTCGACGAGCTCGACGACGTCGAGCGCTTCATCGGTGACAACGACCGGTACGACCACGTCGACCAGCCTCGACTGGAGCGCGCTGATCACGGCTGCGGTGAATGCCAAGCTCACTGCCGCGACCACGATCTCGACCACGATCACCAACAACGAGGCCAAGGTCTCGGCCTACCAGACCCTTCAGACGGATCTGAAGACGCTCTATTCCGGGCTCGCTTCGCTTGCGACGTCCGTCGTGAACTCGCTGGCGACCAACGTGTTTGCAACGCGCTCGGCGACCATCAGCTCCACCGGCGACGTCAGCGCGTCATCCGCGCTCTCCATGAGCGTCAGCAACGGTGCGGCGACCGGTGACCATACGCTGACGATCAGCCAGATCGCGACCGCGCAGAAGGTGGTCGGCACCGCGCAGTCGAGCCAGACGGACGCGCTTGGCTATTCCGGAACGTTCTCGCTCGGGCTCGGCAGCGGCAGCACCGCCGACGTCACAGTCACCAGCACGATGTCGCTCCAGGACATCGTCGATGCCATCAACGCCCAGACCTCGACGACCAATGTCCAGGCCTCGATCGTCCAGGTATCCAGCGGCTCCTACGAGATGGTGCTGACGGGAACCGAGGACGCGGAAGATATCAGCTATTCCAGCAGCTCCGGTGACGACATCCTGAACGAGTTGGGGGTGACCGACAGCTCGGGATCGTTCTCAGACGTGCTTCAGACCGCGCAGGCGGCCGAGTTCACGCTCGACGGCATCTCGATGACCCGGGATACCAATGACATCACCGATGTGCTGACCGGCGTCACCTTCAACCTGCTACAGGCCACGCCGAGCGGGGCGACGCTGAACATCAGCATCGAGACCGACACCAGCCAGATCGAATCGGCGCTCGAGACCTTCGTCACGAACTACAACGCCTATCGCGATGCTGTCATCGCGCAGCAGGCGACGAGCTCGGACGGCACTGCCTCGTCCAGCGCCGTGCTATTCGGCGACGGCACCATGCGCGACATCACGAGCCAGCTCGAATCCGCGCTCAACAGCACGGTGGGCGGGTTGACGATGGCCGACCTCGGCCTGTCGTTCAACGATTCGAACGAGCTCGAGCTCGACACGTCGACGCTCTCGGAGATCCTGAGCACGAACCTCAGCGGCGTGACCACGCTGCTGTCGGCGCAGACCACGACCTCGTCGAGCCAGCTCAGCGTCGTCAATACCGGAACCTCGCCCCAATCCTTCACGCTGGACCTGACGGTGGATTCCTCAGGAAATCTCTCCTCGGCCTCGGTCGACGGGGACTCCTCGCTGTTCACCGTCAGCGGCACCACCATCATCGGCAATGCCGGCACGGCCTATGCCGGCATGGCCTTCACCTATTCGGGGACGACCTCGCAATCGATCACGGTGACGTCGACGTCGGGGATCGCCACGCAGCTCTACCAGATCGCCAAGAATGCGTCGTCCAGCACCGGCTCGCTGCAGACGCTGATCACCAACCTGGAAACGCGCGACGACGACCTGCAGCAGAAGGTCGACGATATCCAAAGTGCCGCGTCGGCCTATCAGACGCAGCTGGAAGCGCAATATGCGAAGTACCAGGCCGCGATCGAGAGCGCGAACAACACGCTGACCTATCTCAAGGCTTTGCTCAACTCCAGCTCGAGTAGTTAATGATGCATAATCCGATGGCGTACATGGCCAATCAGGCCTATCGGGGTGCGGCCACCACCGTGCCGCCGCTCAAGGCAGTGTCGATGCTGCTTGGCGGCGCGATTACGTTTCTTCAGAAGGCGCTGGCTTCGCAGGAGGCGCGGCGCTTCGAGGAGGGGCACGAGTATCTGATGAAGGCGACCGCGATCCTGCGCGGGCTCAGTCACAATCTCGATTTCACCAAGGGTGGGGCGGTGGCCGAGCGGCTCTACCAGACCTACAATGCGATGATCCTGGCGAGCCTGCGCGCCTATGGCTGGCCGCACGCACGCGAGAGCTATCGGCGGATCATCGCAGGGCTCACCGAGCTGCGCGAGGCCTGGGAATTCGTCGATGCGACCGTGCGGACGGCCAAGCCCGGGACGGGCGATTCGGCGCAGAAGCGCTGAGGCCTTCGGGCCGGTTTCCGCTTGGACCGGCCCGGGTCCCGGCGTCTCGTATTTCTCCGCTCGCGATGGCGAAGGACGGCGGTTTCGGCGGTTATTCCGCGCGGCATGGCCGTTCCTTGTCGCGTCCGGACAGGCGAATTCGGTTTCCGTTGTCTCTGCAATGCTTTATGACAGGCCCGGGGGTGCGAGACCCGGGCGATGGATATCACCGAGTTTGAGGATCTGATCGATCGGTTGGGCGAGGACTTGTCCCTCTGGCCCGAGGACCGTCGTTCGTCCGCCGAAGAGCTGCTTGGTCATTCCGCCGATGCCCGCGCCCTTCTCGAATCGGCGCACGCGCTCCGTAATGCACTGGCCGCTCCTCCTGTGCGGGCGCCTGCCGGACTTGCCGATCGCATCGTCGCCGCCGCCAAGCGCACGGCCGATCCCGCCGAGCCCCACGCCGAGGGCGAGACGGCGGGGAACTGAGGCTCTTCCCCAACGCACTTCCAACAGCGTCAACGTCGAACCGGACGCTCGATGCTTCTTACCTCGCCCCGCTTACGGCGAGAGGCCGGAATGCGCGCGTAGCGCGGATTCCGGGTGAGGGGGAGCCTCCGCGAGTCCATCTGTCACCGTGATTGTGGAAACGCCGCTCACCCCAACCCTCTCAGCGCGAGCGTAGCTCGTCGCGGTCCCGTAAGAACGGGCGAGGGAGCGCACCACCGTGGCCGCGACAGCGCGATTCTTCTGTCTGCTCTCTCTTCTCCTTTCTCGCGCGCACACGGCAGATTTTGCCGCTTCGGAAAGCGCATCGTAGCGCGCGAATCCCCGCCTGAATTCACGCGCCCACGCGTTTCATCAGCACACAGATTTCAAGCGCAACCGAACGCGTTCGTTAGCCGCGCGTTGCACATGAACCGGGGTTTTCGATGACCGTTGCCGCGACGACGTCCACTTCGACAGCAACGACGACGACATCGTCGTCGAGCTCCTCATCCACCTCATCGCTGACGTCGAACGAGTTTCTCAGCTTGCTCGTCAGCGAGCTGCAGAACCAGGATCCGCTGAACGCAACCTCGACGACGGACTTCATCAACCAGCTCACCTCCTACGCCAATTTCAGCCAGCAGCAGTCGATCAACACCAATCTCAGCGCGCTCGCGAGCTCGTTCTCGAGCCTCGTGACGCTGAACTCGGTCAACTATATCGGCCACACGGTAGAGGCGAAGACCGACACCGCGACGCTGACCAACGGCTCGGCGACGTTCGGCTACTCGCTGTCTTCGGCGGCTTCGAACGTGTCTATCACCGTCAAGGATTCGTCCGGCAACACGGTGTGGACAGGAACCGGCACCGGCAATTCCGGCTCCAACACCTTCACCTGGGACGGCAAGGATTCCAGCGGCAACCAGCTCACCGACGGCGGCCAGTACACGATCTCGGTGACCGCAACGGATTCCGCCGGCAACTCGGTCCTCAACTACACGACGGTCACTGGCACGGTGACCGGCATCGACACCTCGACCTCGACGCCATCGCTCACGGTGAACGGCGTCTCGGTCAGCGCCGCCAACATCATCGGCGTCACGTCCTGATTTTTTCGGAGTTCGATCATGAGCCTCAGCGGCGCACTTTCCTCGGCAATCTCGGCGCTCAGCGCGCAGAGCCAGTCCTTGTCGATGATCAGCGACAACATCGCCAATTCCGACACGACCGGCTACAAGACGACGTCTGCGATGTTCGATGACCTCGTCACCGCATCGAGCAACGCAACCTCCTATGCCTCGGGTGGCGTCACGGTGTCCGGCCGGGCCAATATCACCCAACAGGGCCTGCTGGCTGCGACGTCCAACGCGACTGACGTCGCGATCCAGGGCTCGGGCTTCTTCGTGGCGACCAACGCGACGTCCGGCGGAACCGTGTCCTACACCCGCAACGGCGCTTTCACCATCGACAACGCAGGCTACCTCGAGAACAACGGCTACTATCTCGAAGGCTGGCGTACCGACGCCGACGGCAACGTGACGGGCAATGAATCGGCGAGCAATCTCGAGGCCATCAACACCCAGGTGGCATCGACCAGCGGCAGCGCGACCACCAAGACGACGATCGCGGCGAACCTTCCGTCGGATGCCGCCACGGGCGACACCTATACCAGCTCGATGACGGTCTACGATTCGCTCGGCGCGGCGAACTCGATCCAGATTACCTGGACCAAGACCGCCACCAACACCTGGAGCGCGAGCTTTGCCAATCCGACCTCGTCGTCGGACACCTCGACCACGACCGGCACGACCAGCGGCACGGTGGCGATCACCTTCAACAGCGACGGCTCGCTGGCGAGCACCAGCCCGAGCCCGGCGACGATTTCGGTGACGGGCTGGACCGACGGCGCGGCCGACAGCACCATCACGCTGGATATGGGCACCGCAGGCGGCACCGACGGCCTGACGCAATATGCGTCAGGCGAAACCACGCCGTCCGTCAACGTCACCAGCATCACCTCCGACGGCCTGTCCTACGGAACGCTGTCGAGCATCGCCATTGGCAAGAATGGCGTGGTCGATGCCACCTATTCCAACGGCAAGACGATCGCGATCTACAAGATCGCGGTGGCGACCTTTGCCGATCCCAACGGTCTTTCCGCCAGCAGTGACCAGATGTATTCGGCGACCGTCACGTCGGGAGATCCGACGCTGCAGGCCTCCGGCGAGAATGGTGCGGGTACGGTCTATGGCAGCGAGCTCGAATCCTCCACCACCGACACCTCGAGTCAGTTCTCCAGCATGATCTCGGCGCAGCAGGCTTACTCCGCCGCCTCACAGGTCATCTCGACCGTCAACAAGATGTACGACACCCTGATCTCGGCGATGAGGTAGGCGATGCGCGGGGAAAGGAGCCATACCGCGGGAGAGGCGCTGCTGCTGCGACTGCAGCGGTTGATCGCGCGCGCCCGCGCGGCTGGCAGGGAACGCGGAGAATTGCTCGCACTGCTCGACGACATCGAGACGGCGCGCCGCGGCCTGATCCGCGAATCCAAGGCAATCGAAGACGAGACGCGGCAGACGAGCGTGAGAACCACGGCGATCGGCGCCTATTTACGCGGCGCCCAGATAGGCAGCGGCCGGCGGCACAATTGAGACCACGAAAGCAGCGAACATGAAACAGGCTCAAATCACCAGGACCAGCGCCGCCGAGGGCGACGCGCGCATCAAATCCCTGATCGCCCTGATCGACGGCTTGACCGCGCTGGTCGCCGAAGAGAACGCCGAGCTCGCCAAGGGGCTTCCGGCCTCGCGCCTGAAGCAGGTCGACGAGAAGAACCGGCTGGCGGAAATATTCGAAAGGACCGTTGCGGAATGCGCCGCCGGCTCGACCAGCCTGCATGTCCGCGACCGGATCCTGCGCGAACAGCTCATGGAGCGGATCCTGAAGCTGCGCGCGGCGATGGATGAGAACCTGGTGCGCCTGCGCGCGGCGATCGAGGCCAGTAACCGCCGTATCGAGGCGGTGATGCAGGCGATCCGCGAGCAGATTGCCGCGGTGTCGCCCTATGGCGCGTCGGGCCGCCTCGCCGCGCGCGCGGTCTCCAGCGGCACCATTCGTCAGGCCTGAGGGCAGGGAAAGGGCAGCCGCCGTGTCGCTCGATATCGCACGATTGATCGCCTTCAGCGGGCTGTCGGCCACGCAGGTGCAGATCAGCGTGACGTCGTCGAACATCTCGAACGCCGACACGACGGGCTATACCGAGAAGACCGCAAGCCAGGCGAGCAGCGTCACCAATGGCGTCGGCACCGGGGTCACGGTGACGGGCATCACCTCGAACGTCGACAAGCTATTGTTGAAGTCGCTGATCGCTGCGACCTCCGACCTCGGTTCGGCCGACACGACCAACACGTACCTGGCCTCGCTCGAGAAGCTCTACGGCTCGACCAGCAGCTCGGACTCATCGTCGACCGGAACGTCGCTTGCCAATTCGATCGCGTCGCTGGAATCGGCATTGTCGTCGCTGGCCAGCACGCCGAACAGCGCCTCGCTGCAATCCAACGTCATCAGCGCGCTCGACGACGTGGCGGGCCAGTTGCGGGAGACCTCGAGCGGCATCCAGAAACTGCGCTCCAACGCCGACCAGGACATCTCCTCGTCGATCGACGACGTGAACACCGACCTCGAGCAAATCGCCGAGCTCAATGCCGAGATCAAGCAGACCGCGGCGGCCGGCCAGTCGACCGCGGACCTGGAGGACCAGCGCAACACCGCGCTGCAGGACGTCGCCTCCAAGATGAATGTCAGCTACTACACGGCCTCGAACGGTGATCTCCAGATCTACACCACGTCCGGCCAGGCGCTGGTCGACAGCACCGCGCACACGATCAGCTACACGACGGCGGCCAATGTCTCCTCATCGACCATCTACACCGCCGGGTCCTCCTCCAGCGGCTTCAGCGCCATCACGGTGAACGGTGTCGACATCACCTCGCAGATCACCGGTGGCGACATCGGCGCCCTCATCACGCTCCGCGACAAGACCCTGCCGGCGGCGCAGTCCCAGCTCGACCAGCTTGCCCAGCAGCTCGCCTCGGCAATGAACGGCGTCTCCAACAGCGCCTCGTCGGTGCCGCCGCCGACCAGCCTCACCGGCACGACCAGCGTGACGAGCGCGACGGCGCTGTCCGCAACGGGCACGGTGCGCCTTGCCGTCACCGATCAGAGCGGCAACCTCGTTTCCTACAGCGATCTCGACCTTTCATCCTATTCCACGGTCGGTGACCTCGTCTCCGCCATCAACGGCATCTCCGGGCTATCGGCTTCGATCGATTCTAACGGCCACCTGACCATCACGTCGACCGACTCCAGCGATGGCGTCGCGATCAACGAGATGACGAGCTCGGTGGGAAGCGCCAGTGAAGGATTCTCGGAGTATTTTGGTCTCAACGATCTGGTGACCGGCACGAGCGCATCGGATATCGCCGTCAACAGCAGCATTCTCTCCGGCACCAATGAATTGCAGCTCGCGACGCTGGATTCCTCATCCAGCCTGACCGTCGGCAGCCAGGTGCTGACGCCGGGCTCGGCGGCCGTGGTCAACGACTTCTACGACGCGCTGACGGACTCGCGGACATTCGCGTCGGCCGGCGGGCTGGCCGCGACCACCGGCTCGTTCGCCGACTACACCGCGGCGATCGTCTCCGACGTCGCGAGCAAGTCGTCGCAGGCCTCCACCAACTACACCGCCAAGGAGACCGCACAGTCGACCTATGCCAGATCGCTGTCGTCACAATCGGGCGTCAACCTCGACGAGGAATCGGCGCGCCTGAGCACGCTGCAGAACAAGTATACGGCGGCCTCCGCGCTGATCCAGGCCATAAACACCATGTATTCGGCGCTGCTCAGCGCCGTGCAGTCGTCCTAAGGCGGGAGCGGATCCATGGTCGCGATGAGGGTGGCCACCTTCGCACAGTCGAACACGATGATCGCGGACGCGCTGCGCGTGCAGGCCGTCATGGCCAACGAGCAGATCCAGGAGTCATCGGGCGTCATCTCGAACGATTTCGGCGGCTACGGCTCGACCGCGCAGCACGTGGTCAATCTCCAGGTCTCGGTGACGCGGGCGCAATCCTATATCGACGCTGCGACGCTCGCCGACAGCAAGGTTCAGGTGATGTATTCGGCGGTGGGCTCGATGACCGATATCATCACCCAGCTCCGTTCCCAGCTCAGCGCTGCCTCGACCGGCAGCTCGACGGAGGGCAACTCCGTGATTTCCTCGGCGCAGCAGATGCTCGAGGAGATGGGATCGCTGCTCAACACGCAATATGACGGCCAGTACGTGTTTGCGGGCGGCAAGACGGAGACGGCGCCCGTCGATCTCACCAGCTTCTCCACCGGCACGGGATCCACCACGACGGCTGATACCAGCTATTATGTCGGCGACAGCGAGATCGCTTCGGTCCGCGTCGCGACCGACCAGAGCGTGCCCTACGGCGTGACCGCGGACAGTTCGGCGTTCGAAGAGGTGATGCGCGTCCTCAAATTCGTCGCCAACAGCTCGTCGCTGTCGTCGTCCGACATCACCAGCGCGCTGGATCTGGCGAGCTCGGCGCTGGACGACACCGCCGCCGTGCAGGCGAAGCTGTCGAGCTCGGCCTCGCAGATCGAGACGGCCAGCGCGCGCCAGAGCGATTACAAGAGCTACGCCGAGACGCTGGGAAGCGATCTCACCAGCGTTGACGTCGCGGCGGTCACGGCGCAGCTATCGACCTATCAGTCCCAGCTCACCGCGTCCTATTCGGCGCTCGCAAAAATCCTGAGTATGAATCTTGCGAGCTACCTGAAATAGACCCCGCTATTCCGCGGCGATCCTTTCCATGGCCATGGCGCGCAGCCTAGCGCGCTGGATCTTGACGCCATTGGCGCTGTCGGTGACGGGGAAGGCGTCGATGAAGTAGATGCGTGCGGGGATCTTGTATCCGGCCAGCCGCTCGCGCAGGCGCGCGATCAACGCGGCCTCTTGCGGCGGTTCTCCGGTTGGGATCACGAAGGCGGCGCAGCGGGCCTGTCCCTTGAAATCGACGGCGACGACCTGCGCATCGGAAATGCCGGCGCAGGACTTCAGCTCATCCTCGATCTCGCCGGGCGCGACTAGGAAGCCGCCGAGCCGCATGGCATCGCCCGCCCGCGTCTCGTAGACGAAGGAGCCATCGCCCCGCAGCCGGCCGATGTCTCCGGTGCGGAAGAAGCCGTCGGCCGTGGTCGCCTCGCGCGTCGCTTGCGGATTGTTGAAATAGCCGAGGAAGCGCGAGGGAGCGCTGATCTCGAGCTCGCCGGAGACACCGGGCCCCACCAGCTCGCCGCTGTCCGTATCGCGTATGCGCACGCGGGCGTCCGGCGACATCGGCCAGCCGCCGCCTTCGATGCGGTCGGCAAAAGCGGTGCCCCGCCGGCCGATCGAGAACAGGGCCTGCACCTCGCTCGAGCCGTACAGGCCGAACAGCGGCAAGCCCCGCGCCTCGGCCTCAACCGCAAACTCGCGCCAACCCGGCTGGAACGCGGCGAAGCCAAACGCTTCGGCGTGTGCGAACGGCCGTGGCGCATCGGTGAGCGCTAGGATACGGCGAAACATCTCGTCCGAGCCGAAGGAATGCGTGATCCTGTACTCACTGAAGATTTTGAGCGCCGGCGCGGCCTCGAACGCGTCGAGCGCGTGGATGGTGACGCCGGCTGCGAGAAAGGCGAGCAGGGCCGTCATGCCGAAGGTGCCGCAGAAGGGCAGCATCGCGAGCAGCGAATGGCGCTCCGGCGACAGCGCAAGCGCCTCGGCGACCGCGTCCGCATGCGTGGCCAGCGTCGCTTGCGAATGCGCCACCAGCTTCGGCCCCCTTGTGGTGCCAGAGGTGGTGTAGAGCAGCACGGGCAGATCGACGTCGCCGCGTGGTGGCGTAGCCGGACAGGCTCTCTCGAAGGCGTCGAAGCGTACGCAGGGCCATTGTGCGGGAATCGTATCCGCACCGGCCACGGCGAGCTTTTCAAGCGCCGGCACATCGCTCTTGGCGATACCAGCGAGAATGGCGGCAAAGTCGATCGAGCGGAACGCTGCCTCCATGACCAGAAGCTTCGCACCGGAGAGGTGGAGGAGGTGGGCGACTTCCGCGCTGCGGTAGCGCGTGTTGACCGCGGCAATGATTGCGCCAAGTCGGGCGGCGGCCAGCAGCAGCGCGATCCATTCGATGCGGTTGACCAGCCAGACTGCGACTACATCGCCTTTGCCGATACCTTGCGCGGCGAGCCACGCTGCCGTCTGGTCGATCCTGCCTGACAACTCGGCGCGCGAAACGGGCGTGCCGTCAAACACCAGCGCCGGATCGGCGAAGGTCTCGATTCTGATCAGCGATTGCAGCGAGCGATCGTTATGGCGCATGGCTACCCGCAGTAACCCGATCGCGCAAAACTGTCTACTTGGTGCCGAACATCCGGTCGCCGGCATCGCCCAGGCCCGGCACGATATAGCCGTGGTCGTTGAGCCGCTCGTCGACCGCGGCGGTCCAGATCGGCACGTCCGGATGTTCCGTCTGGAACTGCGCAATGCCTTCCGGGGCGGCCAGCAGGCAGACGAAGCGGATGTCGCGGGCGCCGCGCGCTTTCAGCAGGGACGCGCCGGCGCAAGCCGAGTTGCCCGTCGCCAGCATCGGGTCCATCAGGATGACGGTGCGATCGGAAAGATCCTGCGGCGCCTTGAAGTAGTACTCCACGGCCTGCAGGGTCGCGGGATCGCGATAGAGCCCGATATGGGCGATCCGGGCGGAGGGCATCAGTGCCAGCATGCCATCGAGGAAGCCGACGCCGGCGCGCAGGATCGGCGCCAGCGTGAGCTTCTTGCCGGCGATTTTAGGCGCCTGCATCGGCGAGATCGGCGTCTCGATTTCCACAAGCTCCAGCGGCAGGTCGCGCGTCACCTCGTAGCACAAGAGCATCCCGATCTCGTTCAGGATTTCGCGAAAGCTCTTGGTCGAGCGGTCCTTTTCCCGCATCAGCGAGAGCTTGTGCTGGACCAGGGGGTGATCGACGACGTGGACGTTGCTGCTACCCATGGTACCCGCTCTACACGGTTCCCTGAGCTTTCGCCAGATCGGCCGCAGCGTTTTCCCTGCGCATGAGCTGCCTAACCGGCGGGCATCGCGACCTCAGTCCTGGCCCGGTTGCCGGCCTCGTAGGCTAGGCCTAGACGCCCAATCCGCGCGCGATAAGCGTGATCACGAGCGTCAGGATGCCGCCCCAGATCAGGCTCAGCGTCATGGTCAAGATGGTGACCGTGATCGCGTGCTCGAGATTTGCCTTGGCGGGCTGCATGCTAGTCGCCCGGTGCCGCACCGACGCGCATGCCGATGAGCAGCGTCCCCATCAGCGCGATCATGACGATGATCTTGAGTTCGATCATGTGCGTGCTCTCCCGCAAGGGTTACCTGGTCGCAAGCCGCGCCAGATGGCGCGTCGCGCGGACCATCCACTTTGCGAGTTCTCCAACGAGTGGATTGCCGCGGTTCTCGATATCGAGCTCGAACGTTTCGGACGGAAAGATCAGCGCGCACCGTGCAGGTCGGCTCTGCGCATGGGCGAAATGGACCGCCGAGCGCTTGAACAGGAAGAGCCCGCCAAGGCGGCCCTGCGCTTCACGCGCAACCCATAGGCCGGCCTTGTTGCGACCGATGAAGAAAGCCGGAATGGCGGCGCTGACGATTTCAGGATCGAGCGGTTGAAGATTGGGGTGCACGACCACGGCTGTATCCGCCTTCTCCCACCTCCGGCGGCGCGGACGGGTCGGACCGGCGTCGTTGAAGGTGATTGCGGCCATGGTAGCCTCCTCGAGAAATTCGCTCGCCGTATCGTGCGCCGGGAGGCCATAGGAATGCGAGAGGACTAAGGGCGGCATCGCATAGGAGGGACATAAAGGCGGTTCCCGCGGCGCGATCTGCCGCCGGGCCGATCAGTAGTGGAATCGCGACATATAGATCACGGTCTTCAAGGCGACCAGCGCGGTCAGCACGCTTCCCATCGACAGGAGCGCCAGCGTGCGCAAGCAGACGCGCCGGATGGTCGCGGCGTGGGCGTTCGAGATCCAGGCTTCGGGAGCGCTCTTCCTTCCAGGTGGATGAAAGGGCTGTTCGAGGCGATGCGTGAGCATCGACATGATGAAATCCTCTTGTTGTGATGGTATTGCGGTCAGCCGAAATGGTCGCAGTTGACCGGCTCGTAGAGCTGGCCCGCGGTCTGCTGGACGGATGGAACGCTGGGCCGGCTTGCTTCGGCGGTGAGCACTTGCGCCTCGGCAAAGGCCGAGAGCAATGCGAGCGCGAGGTCGGAATGCCGTCCCTCGACCGAGCTCTCCAGCCAATCCGGCAACTCGCGTTCGCGCGAGAGCGCGCAATACCATTCGCCTTCGTCATAGGCGATGCGGCGAACCTGCCACAGCGGCAGCTCAAGTTCCAGCAGCACAAGCGCAGCATCGGTCCAGGCGTCGGCATCGATCAGGCGCGTCAGCCGTGCGGTTCGTTCGCTCTGTCCAAGCGAGGGGAAGCGGCGGCAGGCCTTGTCGATGAGGTCGAGCATCAGGGGCCGCGTCACCGTGTGCGCGCTGCGAAGCCGCTCGCCGAGCGAAACCGGATCGAAGTTTTGCAGAACGGAAGACATGACGGCGTCTCGATCTTGGGCCGGCCGCGGGTCCGCAACCGACGCCATCAAGATCGCGGGAAGGGCATTTGAAAGCGAGATGGGGCAGGGGAGCGAAATATAGGGATTTCATAAAGGTCGGAGCGGGCTGCGGAAGGGGCGGGGCACGCTCACCCAACCCTCAACTGTGGCGTTAGCCGGATGGTCTCCCAAGCATCCGCGTCCCCCGGCCTTTATGAGATTCCTATATCGTCGCCATAGCCTCCCTCTCGAAAACCTATGCCTTGGGTGGCACGTCTCGGCCCGACAGCGCGGCATCCGACTCCGGCCGCGCCCGGTTGCATAGGGACATTCTCATGCTCGACATCATCATGCTGGCGCTGGGCTTCGCCTTCTTCGCGCTCGCGATCGGCTACACCTACGCCTGCGAACGGCTGTGACGGGAGCGGCGCCATGATCTTCGACTATTCGCTCGCCGGTGCGGTCTCGCTCGGCCTTCTCTTCTACCTCACCTACGCGCTGCTGCGGCCCGAGCGGTTCTAGGGGTGTTGCTGCCCCTCAAACTGCTTCTGGCCGACGCCGCCCTCGTGGCGGTGCTGCTCGCGGTTCTTCTGCCGCTGCTGCGCGGAAGGCCGGTTCTCAAGGACCAAATGCCATGACTGTTATCGGTTGGCTCCAGATCATTCTCTTTTGCGTCATCATCCTCGCCCTGACCAAGCCGCTCGGCTGGTACATGACGCTCGTCTTCAATGGCGAGCGCACTGTCTTGTCGCCGGTGCTGCGCCCGGTTGAGACCGGGCTCTACCGGATTTCCGGTGTCGACGAGAAGCGCGAGCAGCATTGGTTGACCTACACGGTCTCCATGCTGCTGTTCCACGTCGGTGGCTTCCTGATCATCTACGGGCTGATGAGGCTCCAGGCCGTTCTGCCGTTCAACCCGGCCGGTCAGTCCGCGGTCGCGGAGGATCTCTCCTTCAATACCGCGATCTCCTTCATCACCAACACCAACTGGCAGAACTACGGCGGCGAGAGCACGCTGTCCTATCTGGTGCAGATGGTGGGCCTGACGCACCAGAACTTCCTGTCCGCCGCCACCGGCATCGTGTTGGCGCTTGCGCTTATCCGCGGTTTTGCGCGCGCATCGGTGCGGACCGTCGGCAACTTCTGGGTCGATGTCACCCGTTGCACGCTCTATGTGCTGCTGCCGATCTGCATCATCTACACGCTGTTCCTGGTCTGGGACGGTATCCCGCAGACGCTCGGGGCCTATGTCGAGGCGACCACGCTTGAAGGCGCCAAGCAGACCATCGCGGTCGGTCCGGTCGCCTCGCAAGTGGCGATCAAGATGCTCGGCACCAATGGCGGCGGCTTCTTCAACGCCAACGCGGCTCATCCCTTCGAGAACCCGACCGCGTTGTCGAACTTCGTGCAGATGATCTCGATCTTTGCGCTCGGTGCCGCGCTGACCAACGTGTTCGGCCGCATGGTCGGCAACCAGCGTCAGGGCTGGGCGATCCTGGCTGTGATGGGCGTGCTGTTCCTCGCCGGTGTTGCAGTTACCTATTGGGCGGAAGCCAGCGGCACCTCGACGCTCCAGGCGCTGGGCCTGACCGGCGGCAACATGGAAGGCAAGGAGGTTCGCTTCGGCATCGTTGCCTCCTCGCTGTTTGCCGTGATCACGACGGCTGCCTCCTGCGGCGCGGTCAACGCCATGCATGACAGCTTTACCGCGCTTGGCGGCATGATCCCGCTGATCAACATCCAGCTCGGCGAAATCATCGTCGGCGGTGTCGGCGCCGGTATGTACGGCATGCTGCTGTTCGTCGTTCTCGCGATCTTCGTTGCCGGCCTCATGGTCGGACGCACGCCGGAATATGTCGGCAAGAAGATCGAGGCGCGCGAGGTCAAGATGGCGATGCTCGCCATCCTGGTGCTGCCGCTGATGATCCTCGGCTGGACGGCCGTTGCCGTCGTGCTGCCCTCGGCGGTGGCCTCGATGGCCAATGCCGGCCCGCACGGCTTCTCCGAGGCGCTCTATGCCTACACCTCGCAGACCGGCAATAACGGTTCGGCCTTCGCAGGGCTCACCGGCAACACGCTGTTCTACAACGTCACCGGCGGCGTCTCGATGTTCGTCGGCCGCTTCTTCATGATCGTGCCGGCCATGGCGATCGCAGGATCGCTGGCGGAGAAGAAGTCGATCCCGCCGTCGATGGGCACGTTCCCGACCACCGGCGGGCTATTCGTCGGTCTCGTCGTCGGCGTGATCCTGATCATGGGCGGCCTGACCTTCTTCCCGGCGCTCGCGCTCGGCCCGATCGTCGAGCACCTCGCGATGAACGCCGGCCAAGTTTTCTGATCAACAAGTCTTCTGATCGAATTGTCTGGAGCGACCTCCATGGAAACGATGAAACTGCAAAAACGTGCTCCGATGTCGGCGATGCTCGATCCGAAGATCGTCGTGCCTGCGATCCGTGCTTCCTTCGTCAAGCTCGATCCGCGGCTGATGATCAAGAACCCCGTGATGTTCGTGGTCGAAATCGTCGCCGCGCTTACGACCGTCATCTTCCTGCGCGACCTCCTCACCGGCGGAACGAACCTTGGATTCACCTTCCAGATCATTCTCTGGCTGTGGTTCACTGTGCTCTTCGCCAATCTCGCGGAAGCCGTTGCCGAAGGCCGCGGCAAAGCCCAGGCCGAGTCGCTGCGCAAGACCCGCACCGAAAGCCAGGCCAAGCTGCTGACCGGCTCCGACCGTAGCTTCAGACTCGTGCCGGGCACGAGCCTGAAGGTTGGCGACATCGTGCTGGTCGATGCCGGCGATACGATTCCATCCGACGGCGAGGTGATCGAAGGCGTCGCCTCCGTCAACGAAGCCGCCATCACCGGCGAATCCGCGCCGGTGATCCGTGAATCCGGCGGCGACCGTTCCGCGGTGACGGGCGGCACGCAGGTGTTGTCCGACTGGATCCGCGTCCGCATCACCGCGGCGCAGGGCTCGACCTTCATCGACCGGATGATCAAGCTGGTCGAGGGCGCCGAGCGGCAGAAGACGCCGAACGAGATCGCGCTCAACATCCTGCTTGCGGGCCTCACCATCATCTTCGTGTTCGCAACCGTCACCATTCCGAGCTACGCGGCCTATGCCGGCGGCTCGATCTCGGTGATCGTGCTGGTCGCGCTGTTCGTGACGCTGATCCCGACCACGATCGGTGCGCTGCTGTCGGCGATCGGGATCGCTGGCATGGACCGCCTGGTGCGCTTCAACGTGCTGGCGATGTCCGGCCGCGCCGTCGAGGCCGCCGGCGACGTCGACACGCTCCTGCTCGACAAGACCGGCACCATCACGCTCGGCAACCGCCAGGCGACCGCGTTCCGTCCCGTGCGCGGGGTGACCGAGCAGGAGCTCGCGGATGCGGCGCAACTCGCCTCGCTCGCCGACGAAACCCCGGAGGGCCGCTCCATCGTCGTGCTGGCGAAGGAGAAATACGGCATACGCGGCCGCGACATGGCCGAGCTTGGCGCCACCTTCATCCCCTTCACGGCGCAGACTCGCATGAGCGGCGTCGATGCCGGTGGCGTATCGGTGCGCAAGGGCGCTATCGATGCCATGCTCAACTATATCGGCGGCGGCGCGCCGCAGGCGGTCGCCTCCGGCAACACGATGCGTGCCGTGCAACCGTCCGCGCTCTCGGAGGTCGGACGCGAGATCCAGGCGATCGCGGATGAGGTGTCGAAATCGGGCGGTACGCCGCTGGCGGTTGCCAAGGACGGTCGCCTGCTGGGAATCGTCCAGCTCAAGGACATCGTCAAGGGCGGCATCCGCGAGCGTTTTGCGGAGCTGCGCCGCATGGGCATCCGCACCATCATGATCACCGGCGACAACCCCATGACGGCGGCCGCGATCGCGGCGGAAGCCGGCGTCGACGACTTCCTTGCGCAGGCAACGCCCGAGGACAAGCTCAAGCTGATCCGCGACGAGCAGGCCAAGGGCAAGCTGGTAGCGATGTGCGGCGACGGTACCAACGATGCGCCGGCGCTCGCGCAGGCCGATGTCGGCGTCGCCATGAACACGGGTACACAGGCCGCGCGCGAGGCCGGCAACATGGTCGATCTCGACTCCAACCCGACCAAGCTGATCGAGGTGGTCGAGATCGGCAAGCAGTTGTTGATGACGCGCGGCGCGCTGACGACGTTCTCGATCGCCAACGACGTCGCGAAATATTTTGCGATCATCCCGGCGATGTTCTTGGCGTTCTACCCGCAGCTCAACGTGCTCAACGTCATGAACCTGACGAGCCCGCAGAGCGCCATCCTGTCTGCGATCATCTTCAACGCGCTGATCATCATCGCGCTGATTCCACTGGCGCTGAAGGGGGTTGCCTACCGCGCCGTCGGTGCCGGCGCGCTTCTGCGCCGTAACCTGATGGTCTACGGCTTTGGAGGCATCATCATTCCCTTCATCGGTATCAAGGCGATCGACCTCGTGGTTACCGCCCTGCACCTTGCTTAATCGTCATTGCGAGGAGCGGAGCAACGAAGCAATCCAGATCCTTCGGCAACAGCCTGGATTGCTTCGCTTCGCTCGCAATGACGGAGAATTAGGAGACGCAACATGCTCAGAGAAATCCGCCCCGCCATCGTCCTGCTGGTCGCGCTCACTGTCATTACGGGACTGGCCTATCCGCTCGCGATGACCGGCATTGCCGGCGTGCTCTTCCCAAGCCAGGCGCAAGGCAGCCTGATCGTGAAGGACGGCAAGGTCATCGGCTCCGCCTTGATCGGGCAGGAGTTCAGGGATGACAGATATTTCCACGGCCGCCTGTCGGCGACGGTCGCGCCGGATCCGAATGATTCGACCAAGACCGTGTCCGCGCCCTACAACGCTGCCAATTCCGGCGGCTCCAACCTCGGCCCGACCAGCAAGGCGCTGGCCGACCGGCTGAAAGAAGATGTGGACAAGCTGAAGGCGGAGAACCCGGGCCAGCCCGTGCCGCTCGACCTGGTCACGACGTCCGGCAGCGGTCTCGACCCGCACATCTCGCCGGAAGCCGCCCAATTCCAGGTGACGCGCGTGGCCAAGGCGCGCAGCATGCCGGAGGAGACGCTCAGGCAGATCGTGGCCGCCAACACCGAGGGCCGCCTGCTGGGCCTGATCGGCGAGCCCCGGGTCAACGTGCTGGCGTTGAACCTCGCGCTCGACCGCGCCGCCAAGTAGCGGCCTAGGCTCCCGGTGGCCGGATGATTATAATGCGCTGATGGTCAGAGAGCGCCGCGATCCCGAACAACGTCCTTCGCCCGAGGCGCTGCTGGAAGCGGCGCGCCGGGAGGAGAGCGCGAGCGGCAAGCTCAAGATATTCGTCGGCGCCGCCCCCGGCGTCGGCAAGACCTACGAGATGCTGCAAAGCGCGCACGCCAAGCGCAAGGCGGGTATCGACGTCGTCGTCGGGTTCGTCGAGACCCATGGCCGCGCGGAGACCGAAGCGCTGCTTCGCGGGCTCGAAGTCATTCCGCGCAAGAAACTCGAATATCGCGGGCAGGTCCTGGAGGAGATGGACCTCGATGCGGTGATCGCTCGCCGGCCGCAAATCGCCCTGGTCGACGAACTCGCCCACACCAATGCGGCCGGCAGCCGCCATCCCAAGCGCTATCTCGACGTCGAGGAGCTGCTCGCGAACGGTATTGACATCTACAGCGCCGTCAACATCCAGCATATCGAAAGCCTGAACGACGTCGTTGCTCAAATCACCCATGTGCGGGTGCGTGAGACCGTGCCGGATTCGGTGTTCGATCGCGCGGATGCGATCGAGCTGATCGACCTCACGCCCGACGATCTGATCCAGCGGCTGAAGGAGGGCAAGGTCTATGTGCCCAAGCAGGCCGAGCGGGCGCTGGAGCATTATTTCTCGCCGGGCAATCTCACGGCGCTGCGCGAGCTGGCGTTGCGCCGCACCGCCGAGCGCGTCGACGAGCAGCTCCTCACCCATATGCAGGCCAATGCCATCGCGGGCCCCTGGGCCGCGGGCGAGCGCATCCTGGTTTGCGTCAGCGAGGATCCGCGCGCGGCAGGCCTCGTGCGCTACACCAAGCGTCTCGCCGACCGGTTGCACGCGCCATTCACCGCGATCTCGATCGAGACGCGGCGATCGCTCCAGCTCTCGGACACGGAGCGGGATCGGCTCGCCGACACGCTGCGACTTGCCGAGTCCCTTGGCGGTGAGGCGCTGACAATTCCCGGCGTCGGCCGTCGAATTGCCGACGACGTCATCAACTTCGCACAAGGCAACAACGTCACGCAGATCGTGATCGGAAAATCGACGCGCTCGCGCTGGTTCGAGATCACGCGCGGCTCGGTGGTGCATGACCTCGTGCGCCGCTCCGGCAATATCACCGTGCACGTCATTTCCGGCGACGAATTGCCCGGCGAGGCGGCGCCGAAGACGGCGGTGCAGACGGCGGCCCGCACGGAACCGTTCGATCCGCGCCCCTATCTCAAGGCGCTGGGAATCGCGCTGCTTGGACTAGGCGCCGCCGAGCTGATCCAGCCCTACTTCGGCATCGAGAATGTCGATCTCGTGCTGCTGACGGCGGTGGTCGCCGTTGCGGTGCGCTACGGCCTCTGGCCGTCGCTGCTTGCCACGGTGGTAGCGTCGCTTTGCTACAATTTCTTTTTCCTGCCGCCGATCTATACGTTCACGATCACAGATCCGACCAACGTCGCGGCCTTCGTGCTGTTCATGGTGGTTGCGATGCTGGTGTCCAATGTCGCGGCTCGCGTGCGTACCCAGGCCGATACCGCGATCGGCCGGATCAGGATGACCGAGCAGCTCCATGCCTTCAGCCGCAAGCTGGCGGGCACCGCGACGCTCGACGATGTCTTGTGGGCGACCGCCTACCAGATTGCTCTGATGTTGAAGGTTCGCGTGGTGCTGCTGCTGCCGGAGGAGGGCCTGCTGACGGTGAAGTCGGGCTATCCGCCGGAGGATGAGCTTGACCAGGCCGACCTTGCCGCCGCCAACTGGGCCTGGAGCAACGACCGCTCTGCCGGCCGCGGCTCAGACACGCTGCCCGGCGCAAAGCGCCTGTTCCTGCCGATGCGCACCGGGCGTGGCCCGATCGGCGTCATCGGCATCGACAACGACCGCACCGGTCCGCTTCTAACGCCCGATCAGCGCCGGCTGCTCGATGCGCTGGTCGACCAGGGCGCGCTCGCGATCGAGCGCGTGCTGCTGGTCGAAGACATGGATCGGGTCAAGCGCACGGTCGAATCCGAGCGGCTGCGCTCGGCGCTGCTCACCTCGATCTCGCACGACCTGAAGACGCCGCTGGCCTCCGTTCTTGGCGCGGCCTCGACCATGCGTGACCTCGCCGGCGCCCTGTCCGACACCGAGAAGCGCGACCTGCTGGCAACCGTGATCGACGAATCCGAGAGGCTCAATCGCTTCATCGCCAATCTGCTCGACATGACCAAGCTCGAATCCGGCGCGATCGTGCCGAACACGGCGCTGCACGACGTCAGCGAAATCGTCGGTAGTGCGCTGAGGCGCACGAGCAAGATCCTGACGCGCCACAGGGTCGATCTCCGGCTCGCGGCCGACCTGCCGATGCTCGAGCTCGACGCCGTGCTGTTTGAGCAGGTGCTGTTCAATCTGCTCGACAACGCGGCAAAGTATTCGCCACCGGATACCACCATCGCAATCCGCAGCCAGCGCGACAAGGACCGTGTCGTGCTCGAGGTGGCCGACGAAGGCGAGGGCATCCCACCGGGCGAGCTCGAGAGCGTGTTCGACAAATTCTATCGTGTGCAGAAGGGCGATCATGTCCGGCCCGGCACCGGGCTCGGACTTGCGATCTCCCGCGGCTTCGTCGAGGCGATGCACGGCACGATCACGGCTGCGAACCGCGGGGATCGCAGCGGTGCGGTGCTCACCATTCGCCTGCCGATCCCAGCGCAGACCAACGCATTGGACACCGCCGCATGAGCGCACCATCGATCAAGGTTCTGGTCATCGACGACGAACCGCCGATCCGCAAATTGCTGCGGATGGGGTTGACGACACAGGGCTATGACATCCTGGAAGCGCCGAACGGCAGGACCGCGCTGGAAAAACTCACCGAGGAGCCGGCGCTGATCATCCTCGATCTCGGCCTGCCCGATATCCAGGGCCATGAGCTGCTCCGCACCATCCGCGCGCGCAACGAGAGCGTGCCGATCGTGGTGCTCTCGAGCCGCGGCGATGAGGCCGGCAAGGTGCAGGCGCTCGATCTCGGTGCCGACGACTATCTGACAAAACCGTTCGGCATGGACGAGCTTCTGGCGCGGCTGCGGGCCGCGCTGCGGCACCAGCTCCAGGTCAAGGGCGAGCGTCCGGTGTTCCGTAGCGGCGATCTCTCCGTCGATCTCGTTCGCCGTATCGTCAAGGTCGGCGAGCGCGAGATAAAGCTGTCGCCGAAGGAATACGATCTCCTGCGCGTGCTGGTGCAGCACGCCGGCAAGGTGTTGACCCACCGCTTCCTGTTGAAGGAGCTATGGGACGAGCTGACCGATGCGCAATACTTACGCGTTTACGTCCGCCAGCTTCGCCAGAAGATCGAGGCCGATCCCGAGCGGCCGCAATATGTGCTGACCGAAACGGGGATCGGGTATCGGTTGAAGGCGGGGGATTGAGTTCGCTGTCCAGGCGTCACCCTGCCTCCTCACCATGAGGGGTTAGGGCGATGCGCGTTGCGCAGGCTATCAACCTGCCTTCCGATGCCTCGCCGCCGCGCGATGTGTCTTACGCGTGCTGCGATGCCGGCTCGTACTCCGCCGTGGATGGGAGCGCGCCGACGCCCGTCCTCTGCCTCGTCCTTTCAAGCTTTGCTTCAGCGCGTCCATCAGATTGATGACGTTGCTTGGCCGCTCCTCGGGCTCGGGCAGCTCGATCTTCTTGCCGCTCGCTTTTCGCTTCACCAGCGCCTTCAGCGCGTCCTCATACTCGTCCTTGAATTCTCTGGGGTCGAAATGCGCGGCCTTGGTGTGCAGGATATGGCCGGCGAGCTCGACCATGTCCTTGGTGATCTTCGGGCTTTTGATGTCGTCGAAGAACTGGTCCTCGTCGCGCAGCTCATAGGGGTAGCGCAGCGTCGTGCCGAGCAGGCCCTTGCCGAGCGGTTCGATGGTCATGACGTGCTCGCGGTTCGTCAGCACGATCTTGGCGAGCGCCACGCGGTCCTGGTCCTTCAGTGCGTCGCGGATCACGGCAAAGGCTTCGACCGCGGCCTTGCCTTCAGGGGCGATGTAATAAGGACGGTCGAGATAGCGCTGGTCGATCTCATCTCGCGGCACGAAGCTCTCCATCTCGATCGTGTGGTTGCTCTCGATCTGGACGGCTTCGAGCTCCTCCTTGTCGATCTCGACATATTTGCCCTTGCGCAGCTCATAGCCCCGCACTTTCTGGCCATCCTCGACGACGTCGCCGGTCTCGGAATCGACCATCTGCTGCTTCAGGCGGTTGCCGGTCTCGCGGTTGATCATGTGAAAGCGCGTCTTCGCGGCGAAGGTGGTCGCGGGGTAGAGCGCGACCGGACAGGTGACGAGCGACAGCTTCAACGTTCCTTTCCAATAGGCGCGGGGAGCCATTGCAATCTCCAGCGTTTTCAAGGTGTTTTAGGAACTCCAACCAATGCTATGGGTTTTGGTTCCTGATGCGGCTTTGGCCGTGATAGGCTCGAATGCACTTACGAAAATGCGGGACCGGTCGTGCTGAGAAACCTCTCCACCTATCGGAAAAAGCGGGACTTCGAGATCACCCCGGAGCCATCAGGCGAGACGAGGGTAGCGCCGTCGAAACAGCGGCGTTTCGTAATCCAGAAGCACGACGCGACCCGGCTTCATTACGATCTCCGGCTGGAGTTCGACGGCGTCTTCAAGTCCTGGGCGGTGACGAAGGGCCCTTCGCTCGACCCGCATGACAAGCGGCTCGCGGTCGAGGTCGAGGATCATCCGCTCGACTACGGCGATTTCGAAGGCACCATACCGGAAAGCCAGTATGGCGGCGGCACGGTGATGTTATGGGACCGCGGCTATTGGGAGTCTGAAGATCCCGAGCGCGGCTTCAAGAAGGGCGACCTGAAGTTCACGCTGCACGGCGACAAGCTGCATGGAAGCTGGGTACTCGTGCGCATGCGCAACCGCGGCAGCGAAAAACGCACCAACTGGCTGCTGATCAAACACCGCGACGACTATGCCCGCGAAGGCAAGGGCAATGACATCCTGGACGCGGACAAGTCGGTCGCCTCCGGCCGGGCGATGGAGCAGATCGCCGAAGGCAAAGGGCGCGCACCAAAGCCGTTCATGCTGGCGAAGGGCACCAAGGGCCAGGCCGATGCGGTCTGGCAGTCCAATCGCGCCGAGCAAGAGACGCGCACCATCAAGCCTGCGCCGCGCGCGGCCCTGAAGAAGGGCAAGGCGACGACAGCAACGACCGCAAAGAAGGTGTCGGCGATGCCCGACTTTGTCGCGCCGCAGCTCTGCACGCCGGTGGAGCGGCCGCACCCGGGCGAGGGCTGGTGCCACGAAATCAAGTTCGACGGTTACCGCGTGCAGCTTCGCGTCGAGGATGGCGAAGCGACACTCAAGACTCGCAAAGGCCTCGACTGGACCGAAAAGTTCGCATCGATCGCCAAGGAGGGCGGCGCGCTGCCGGACGTGCTGATCGACGGTGAAATCGTCGCCCTCGACCACAACGGAGCGCCGAGCTTCTCCGCGCTCCAGGCGGCGCTTTCGGACGGCAAAACCGATGACCTCATCTTCTTTGCTTTCGATCTCCTGTTTGCCGACGGCCTTGACCTGCGCCGGTTGCCGCTCGGCGAGCGCAAGACTCGGCTTAAGAAGTTGCTGGGCGCGCGCAAGAAGAAGTCGAGCCAGATCCGCTATGTCGAGCATTTCGAGAGCGGTGGCGATGCGGTACTGCAATCGGCCTGCAAGCTCGAGCTCGAAGGCGTGGTCTCGAAGAAGCTCGACGCACCCTATCGTTCGGGGCGCACCGAAAGCTGGACCAAGGCAAAATGTCGCGCCGGCCATGAGGTCGTGATCGGCGGTTACAAGACCACCAACGGCAAATTCCGCTCTCTGATGGCTGGCGTGCACCGCGGCGATGATCTCGCCTTTGTCGGCATCGTCGGCACCGGTTTTGGTGCCGACAAGGTCAAGCGCATCATGCCGCTTCTGAAGGCGGCGGAGGCCAAAGAGAGCCCGTTCGGCGGCAAGAACGCGCCGAAGAAGACCCGCGACGTGCACTGGCTGAAACCCGAGCTCGTGGCCGAGATCGAGTTCGCGGGCTTCACCGCCGACGGCAACATCCGTCAGGCGGCGTTCAAGGGCCTGCGGCAGGACAAGCCGGCCGAGGAGGTCGAAGCCGAGAGGCCGGCGAAGACGGAGCTTGCCGAGCCGTTGCCGCGGACGAGCAAGGCGAAGGCAGGTCGGCGGCAGAAGGAGTCCGGCGCGGCCGAAGTGATGGGCGTCGTCATCTCGAAGCCCGACAAGGAGCTGTGGCCGGATGGCGGGGATGGCGATCCCGTCACGAAGCTTGATCTCGCGCGATATTTCGAGGCGGTTGGCGAATGGATGATCGCGCATCTGAAGGGGCGGCCGTGCTCGCTCATTCGCGCGCCCGACGGCATCAATGGTGAGAAATTCTTCCAGCGCCATGCCATGCAGGGCACGTCGAATTTGTTGGAGCTCGCAAAGGTCTCCGGCGATCGCAAGCCATATTTGCAGGTCGATCGGATCGAGGGGCTTGCGGCGGTGGCGCAGATCGGCGGCGTCGAGCTGCATCCCTGGAATTGCGCGCCTTACGCCTATGACACGCCGGGCCGGCTGGTGTTCGATCTCGACCCCGCGCCGGACGTGGCGTTCCCCGATGTGGTCGAGGCGGCCAGGGAGATGCGGCAGCGTCTGTCCGATGTTGGCCTGGAGAGCTTCTGCAAGACCACCGGCGGCAAGGGCATGCATGTTGTCGCGCCGCTGCTTCACGGTGCGCGGGACAAGGTGGATTGGAAGGAGGCGAAAGCCTTTGCGCAGGGCGTATGCCGATGGATGGCCGACGACGATCCGGAACGATATCTGCTCAACATGTCGAAAAAGCTGCGCAATGGAAAGATCTTCCTCGACTACCTGCGCAACGATCGCCTCTCGACGGCCGTGGCGCCGCTGTCGCCGCGTGCCCGCGACGGCGCGACGGTGTCCATGCCGCTGACCTGGGCGCAGGCGAAGAGCGATCTCGATCCGAGGCGCTACACGCTGCGCACCGTGCCGGGACTTCTGGCACGATCAAAGGCGTGGGATGGCTATGATGATGCGGCGGCATCGATCAAGGCCGCGATCAAGAAGCTGGCGGGGAAGGCGAAGTAGTCACACTATTCGCCGCAGATGCGGAAACCGTAGGGTGGCAAAGCGGAGCGTGCCCACCATCGTTCCGCGGATTGAAATAGAAAAGGTGGGCACGGCGCTTCGCGCCTTTGCCCACCCTCCGAAGTCAGAGCTAACCCACCCTACCAAAGCGTGTGCGCGGCTAGATCCTTCCCATCAGCAGCAATATCAGCAGAATGACGATGATCAGTCCCAGTCCGCCGCCACCGTAATAGCCGGTGCCATAGAACGGACCGCCGCCGATGCCACTGAAGCCGCCGAGCAGGGCTATGACCAAAATGATCAGAATGATGGTACCTATGGACATGCAAATCTCCTCCCGCCCTCTCAAAGAAGGGTCGTTGTCTTCCGATTTTCGTCGGGGCAACTTGCCGTCATAGTGAAAGTTCCTCGCGCGGATCGTGATAAGAAGGCACCACGCAGCGGAACCTTTGTGTTCTGACGCGGCCCGATTTACATCAGTGGGCAGAGGACATTGCCATGTCAGCACCGCTCGTCGTTTCGATCCCGCACCGGCTCGGTCGCGAGGAGGCAGCGCGTCGTCTGAAGTCCGGGCTTGGCCGTGCAGCGGCCAGCATTCCGGTGATGCAGGTCGAGGAAGAGCGTTGGGAGGGCGACCGCATGAATTTCCGCATCCGCGCGCTCGGTCAGGTCGCAGCCGGCCAGGTGGACGTTGGCGAGGATCAGGTGCGGGTCGAGGTGACGCTGCCCTGGCTGTTGCAGCGCTTCGCCGAGTTGGCGCAGACCACCATTCGCAAGCGTGGTCAGTTGCTTCTGACCAAAGGCGACGGAAAGTAGGTCTTGTCGTCAGGCTTGCCCGAGGGGGCGCGCGAGCCTTGCTGCGCTCGCAACGCGCGCCTTGAGCACTGTTGCGGGGAGTGCGCGAAATGCCAGCGAGAGCCGCAGTTCATCACCGTCGCGCCCTGCGATCGCGTACCCCTTCACGTTGACGCTCGCGTCGAATGCTTGCGCACTCGGCCATTCACGGCCACCTTGGGTAAACGGAGCGAATAACCGTCCGACCGCGATGATCGCGGCATCGCGGCCGTGGCGCCGCGCGAAGGCGATGACGTGGTCGCCGTGCGGCCCGCTCACCTCGAGCGGTTGGTAGTCGCCACGGGTGAAGACATCGACAAGCTCGGTGCGCAGTTCGAGGAGCCGCCGCGTCCAGGCGAGCTTGAGCCGGCCATCATGCCAATGCTTGGCGAGGCTGTCCCAATCCGGACTTTTGAGCGAAGCGAGTGCATCACTTCGCGCGGCAAAATCAACGGGACGACGGTTGTCGGGGTCGACCAGCGACAGATCCCAGAATTCGGTGCCTTGATAGAAATCCGGTACGCCCGGCAGTGTCGCCTTCAGAGTGAGCTGGCCAAGTGAATTGAGCGCGCCGAGCAGGGCGAGGCGCCGGGCGAGGGTCTGGAGCGCGTCCAGGAATTCGGCGGAGACTGTGGGGTCGAGGACTTTCGCGATGAAATTCCGCAAACCTTGCTCGTAGGCCTCGTTCGGATTGAGCCAGCTCGTCTCCTCCTTGCCTTCGCGGGCAGCCTTGAGCGCGTAGGCCTGGATGCGGTCGACGAAGCTCGCGTCAGGCGGTGCGGACACCCATGCGCCGAGCAGCGTCTGGTAGAGCATGTATTCGAACGTCGCCGACGGCGTGCGCATCTCGCCATGCGTCGTGATGTGCGGCGCGTTCAGCACCTTCCAGCGTGCCACCGCGCTGGTCCATTCACCCGGGATCTCGCTCAGTGCGGCAAGCCGCGCTCGCGCGTCCTCGCCGCGCTTGGTGTCATGCGTGGCCGTGGCTGTCATGCCGTGCGGCCATTCCCTGGCGCGCGCCTTCATGGCCTCGTGAAACATCGATAGCGCGAGAGCCTTTGCGGCGGGATCACCACCGACCTCGTTCAGCGCGAGCAGGCGGTGATAGCGATAGAAGGTCGTATCCTCCAGGGACTTCGCCAGCATCGGCCCGGTGAACTGCTGCACCTTCAGCGCAAAGCGGCGCACGCGCGGGGTGCTGTGCGGCGGCCGATCCGGCTTGAGCAGGTCCATGGTCAGGGCGTCGCGCAGGAAGTCGAAAATACCCTCGTCGGCGGCGAACCATTCCGCGCGGGCGCGCGCGATGGTCTCTTCGATCAGCTTGCGGTCGTGTGCGGTTGATCCGCTCGTCGTGATGTAGGTGCGGTAGACCGGGAAATGCAGCACGTAGAGCTCGAGCGCCTGCCGCAGACTGTCGGCCGAAAAGTCCCGCGTCGAATAGTGCCCATTTGCAATGCGGGCGAGCAGGCGCGACAGCACGGTGAATTCACTGGTGAGGAGCGTGTCCAGCACGCGCCGTTTGGCTTCCATGAGATAAGGAACAAGCCGCGGCGAGCGGTTGCTGAGTTGCCGCCAGGTCTCATCGAGCGCGTCGAGGCCCTTGGCATCGACCATCACCTGGGTGATGACGTTCATCCATTCATAACCGGTGGTGCCGTGAACGCCGGCGAAGCGCGGCAGCCGTTCGTGCTCGCACAGGATCTTTTCGATCACGGTGTAAAACGGCTTTGCGGGGCCTTGCGCGTCGCGGACGATCCGGCGCAGCCGCTGGCAATATTGCGCGGGATCGCGCAAGCCGTCGATATGATCGAGCCGGATGCCCTGCAGCCTGCCGTCCGCGACCACTTGCTTGACCAGCCGGTGTGTGGCCGCAAACGTGCTCGCGTCCTCGACCCGCAGGCCGGCAAGACCGTTGACGTCGAAGAAGCGGCGATAGTTGATGTCGCTGGAGGCCAGCCGCCAGTGCCCGAGCTTGTAGTGCTGGCGCTCGAGCAGGTGATGCAGGGCAAGCGTTTGCGTCGGGCGATCCTTGGCCGAACGATAGGCGGCAAGGCCTCGCTCCATGATTTCGGGAGCGCCGGCGATCGCCTTTAGTTCGGCCTTGAACGCCGGCGCTTCCTCGCGGTTGGGATGACGCAGCCCCTTGTAGCGTTCGGCGAGCGCCAACAGGCGCCTTCCCGCGTCGCTCTCGGTAGCATCCGCCTCCTTCACGATCATCCGCAGGACTTCGCCATAGCGCTCCGGCGCGATCGGCAGGCGATGCTCGAAGTACCAGGCCGAAAAGCTGCCTTCGCCCGCATCAAAGCGCAGCTCGATCTCGCTGCGCTCCAGCGCTTCGCCATAAGCCGAGCCGAGGATCGGCAGCAGCACGCCGCCGCGGGCGCGATACGGCAACTGGTCCCAGTCGATGTCGAAGGAAGCTGCGTGCGGCGAGGCCGGTCCCCATTCCAGCACGTCCAGCCAGTACGGATTGTCGGCAAAGTGGACGCCGACGTGGTTCGGAACGAAGTCGATGATCAGGCCAAGGTCATGTTGCTTCAGCCTGTCGCTGAAACGGACGAAGCCGGCTTCGCCGCCGAGCTCCGGATTGAACTGGCTGTGGTCGACGATGTCGTAGCCATGGGTCGAGCCCTTGCGCGCCTTCATCAGCGGCGAGGCGTAGACATGCGTGATGCCGAGCGCCCGGAGATAGGGGACGACGGTTGCAGCGTCGTCGAAGTTGAAATCGGCGGTGAATTGCAGGCGATAGGTGGCGAGCGGGATTGAGGGAGGCATGCTCACCTCTCAAGGCGCCAGACCACCGACCAGGGCGCAAGTCGGTCACCGGGCTCGCCGCCCCAGATCGGCGTGCCGGTCGATTTTGGTGAGGTGACGTGGCGATCGGACAGGTTGGCGGTCAGGCGCAGCGTCGCGCCGTCCCCCATGCGCCAATGCGCGGTCAAGAGGCCGCTCTCCTCAGCCTTGGCCTCACCAAAGGCAGCGCCCGCAAGCCGTGGCACGATCGCCTCGCGGCGAATCAGCAGGAGTTCGCGCACCAGCGACAGCCGTGCGTCTTCCTCGGGCGTTCGGAACTCCCAATCGAGCACGGCAGATTGCGGCGTGGCCGGATCGAGTGGGTCGGGCACCTCGTCGCCATACTTTGCATAGGCCCAGGCATATTCCTGGCGCCGTCCCTTGCGGACGGCATTGGCGAGATCGCCATGGAAATCGCAGAAGAACGGGAACGGCTTGTTCGAGCCCCATTCCTCGCCCATGAACAGCATCGGCACCATCGGCGCGAGCAAGGTGACGGCGAGCGCCGCCTCGATCGCTTGGGGGCTAGCAATGCGCTCCAGCCGATCGCCGAATGGCCGGTTGCCGATCTGGTCGTGGTTTTGCAGGAAATTGACGAAAGTGTCCGGCGGAAGCTGCCGGCTCGGCTCGCCCCGCGGCTTGTTGCCCCAGAACGCCGAGACCTCGCCCTGGTAGACAAAGCCTGACGCCAGCGCGCGGGCGAGGTCGCCAAGCGGCGAGCGCTGATAGTCGCCATAATAGCCGGAGGATTCGCGCGTCAGCATCACGTGCCAGACGTGATGATAGTCGTCGTTCCATTGGCCGCGATATTTTCCGTTCGGCGGCTCTTCGGTGGGATCGAGCAGGCTCGCGCGATTGTCGCCATTCTCCAGCACGAGATGGATGTGCCGCCCGGTCGCCGCCGCAAGCTGTCCCGCGGCGACGCTGAGATCGTGCAGCACCGACTGCTCGCCGGGGAACGCCATGATGTGATTGGCGGCGTCCAGCCTCAGCCCGTCGAAGCGGTAGTCGCTGAGCCAGCAGAGCGCGTTCTCGACCGCGAAGGCGCGGACCTGCGGCACGCGATAATCGATCGCGCTGCCCCACGGCGTATGCGCATCGGTGAAGAAGTTCGGCGCATAGCGGCCGAGATAGTTTCCCTCGGGGCCGAAGTGGTTGTAGACCACGTCGAGAAAGACCATCAGGCCGCGCAGGTGCGCTTCGTCGATCAGCGTCTTCAAGTCTTCGGGCCGGCCATAGGCGCTGTCGGGCGCGTACCACAGCACGCCGTCATAGCCCCAGCCGTGCTTGCCTGCGAAGTCCGCCAGCGGCATCAACTCCACCGCGGTGATCCCGGTCGCGACGAGATGATCGAGCCTGTCGATCATGGCGCGATAGCTTCCTTGCGGCGTGAAGGTGCCGACATGGGATTCCAGCAGCACCGTCTCATGCCACGGGCGGCCGCGCCAATCTCTGGCACGCCATTCAAAACTGTCGTGGTCGATCACCTCGCTCGGCCCGAACACGTCCTCAGGCTGGAAAGCCGAGGCGGGATCCGGCACGTCAAGCTCGTCGTCGATCCTGAACTGATAACGGGCGCCCGCCTTCAGCCCGGCAATATCGGCCACATACCAGCCGTCCTCTCGGCGCTGCATGGCATGGCGCTTGTCGAGCACAAGGTCGACGTGCCTCGCGCCGGGTGCCCAGAGCCGGAACGACACGCCCTCCTTGCTTGCCTTGGCGCCGAAGGATGGCCTCATAGCGCGCCCGCGAAGGCGAGCACCGAGCGCGGCGGCGCCTTGCTGTCGGTGCCGGGCAGGAAGTCGACCGTGTTCAGCTTGGCGCCGGTCGTATTCAGGATCTGCTGCCAGCTCTTGTATTCGGCCATCTTGGGCAATTTGAATCCGATCTCTTCCGGTGCGGCGTTCAGGACAATAAAGATCGCGGGCACGCCGGGTTCCAGCGGGCCGAGCACATAGGCGAGAAATCTCCCTTCCGGGAAATTCCAGTCGCTCTCCTTCATCTCCTCGGCCGCTGGTGTCAGCCACAGGACTCCGTAGGAGCCGTCGGCGCGGCGGCCGTCGAGCCAGCGCTGGCTGCGGAGCTGCGAGAAGCGGCGGCGGATCTCGGCGAGCTGGCCGACGAACTCGACCATGTCCTCGCCGTTGTTGCCGAGATTGTCCCAGAGCACCCAGCCCACCTCATTGTCCTGGCAGTAGGCATTGTTGTTGCCGGACTGGGTGTTGCCGACCTCGTCGCCGGCGAGCAGCAGCGGCGTGCCCTGCGCAAGCATGAGGCAGGCGAGCACGTTCTTGCGGAGCTGGCGGCGCAGCGACAGGATTTGCGGGTCGTCGGTCGGGCCCTCGACACCGCAATTGTTGCTGTGGTTGTCGTTGGAGCCGTCGCGATTGTCCTCGCCATTGGCCTCGTTGTGCTTCTGGTTGTAGCTGAAGAGGTCGGCGAGGGTGAAGCCGTCGTGCACGGTGATGTGGTTGATGCTGGCGCGCAGCTTGCGGCCGTCATGGTGGAACAGGTCGGATGACGCCGTCATGCGGCTGGAGATGTCGCCGATCAGGCTGCCTTCGCCACTCCAGTAGCGGCGCATGGCGCTGCGGTAGCGGTCGTTCCATTCCGACCATTGCGAGGGAAACGCGCCGACCTGATAGCCGCCGAGGCCAAGGTCCCAGGGTTCTGCGACGAGTTTTACGCCCTGGAGCACCGGATCCTGGCGGACCGCGGTCAGGAAAGAGCTGCCGCGATCAAACCCGTTCGGTCCGCGCGCGAGCGTGGTAGCGAGATCGAACCGGAAGCCGTCGACATGGCAGACCTCGACCCAGTAACGCAGCGAATCCGTCACCATCTGCAGCACGCGCGGATGGGTGAGGTTCACCGACGAGCCACAGCCGGTGAAGTCGTCGTAGTAGCGCGGGTTCTCGCGGTTCAGCCAGTAATAGGAGGCGTTGTCGATGCCGCGGAAGGACAGCGTCGGGCCGAGATGGTTGCCTTCCGCGGTATGGTTATAGACGACGTCGAGCATCACCTCGATGCCGGCGTCGTGCAGGCGCGCCACGGTGGTGCGGAAGGAGTCCAGCGGATTGTCCTGCGCGTAGCGTGGCTCCGGCGCGAAGAAGGCGAGGGTGTTGTAGCCCCAGTAGTTGGCGAGCTTCTTCTCCACCAGCACGCGGTCGTCGATGAAGCCGTGGATCGGCAGCAGCTCGACGGTGGTCACACCTAACCGTTTCAGATGCTCGATCATTGCGGGCGAGGACAGTCCGCCAAACGTGCCGCGCAGGTTCGGCGGCACGTCGTCGCGCCTCTGCGTCAGCCCCTTGACGTGGGCCTCGTAGATGATCGTCTCGTCCCAGGGGATGTTCGGGCGGATTTCGCGCCGGCCCCAGTTGAAGGTCTCGTCGACGACGACGGCCTTGATCATGCCACGCGCATTGTCGCGCCGGTCGAAGGACAAATCCTCGCGGGGACTGCCGGTGCGATAGGCGAAATGCGCGTCGCTCCACACCAGCCGCCCGGCGAGCCGCTTGGCGTAGGGGTCGAGCAGGAGCTTGTTGGGATTGAAGCGGTGGCCGTGCTCGGGCTCGTAGGGGCCGTGCACGCGGTAGCCGTAAAGCTGACCCGGCGAGACGTCGTTGAGATAGCCGTGCCAGACGTCCTCGGTGCGCTCGGGCAATTCGATGCGCTCGAGCTCGCGCCGTCCCTGGCTGTCGAACAGGCACAGCTCGACCTTCTGCGCGTTGGCGGAGAACAGCGCGAAGTTGGTGCCGCGTCCGTCCCAGCTTGCACCGAGGCGTGCGGGCGTTCCGGCGGTCAGTCGCATGCGTCAGCTTTCCGGAACGAGGAAGATCGCAGCCAGAGGCGGAATGGTCAGGCGGAGCTCCGGCGTCTTGCCGTCAACCGCCTGCACCTCTCCGACGTTCCCGACATTGCTGCCGCCATAGTGAGCGGAGTCGGAATTGAGGACCTCGTGCCATTTGCCGGCGAACGGCACCCGGACGCGGTAGTTGCGATAGACGTTCGGCGAGAAATTCACGATCACGAGACAGCGCGCGCGGGCGTCGAACCCCTTGCGCAGCCAGGCGAACACGTTGCGGTTGGCATCATCAGTAATCAGCCATTCGAAGCCGGCCTGATCGCAATCCATCTGATGCAGCGCTGGCACGGCGCGATAAAGCCGGTTGAGATCGCGGACCAGCGACTGGATGCCGGAATGGTTCTTGTCTTCGAGCAGATGCCAGTCGAGCGACTGGTCGTGATTCCATTCCTTGCCTTGCGCGAACTCGCCGCCCATGAACAGCAGCTTCTTGCCGGGATGGCCGAACATGAAGCCGTAATAGGCGCGCAGGTTCGCAAAGCGCTGCCACTCGTCGCCGGGCATGCGGCCAAGGATCGATCGCTTGCCGTGAACGACCTCGTCGTGTGACAGCGGCAGGATGAAATTTTCCGAGAAGGCGTAGTGCAGGCCGAACAGGATTTCGCCGTGATGGTGCTTGCGGTAGATCGGATCCTTGCTGATGTAGCTCAGCGTGTCGTGCATCCAGCCCATGTTCCACTTGTAGCCGAAGCCGAGGCCGCCATATTCGACGGGCCGGGAAACCTGCGGCCAGGCGGTGGATTCCTCCGCGGCGGTCGTGGCCTGCGGAAAGCGCGCGAACACTTCCGTATTGAAGCGCCGCAGGAAAGCGATCGCCTCGATGTTCTCCCGTCCGCCATACTGGTTCGGGATCCAGGCGCCCGCAGGACGGCTGTAATCGAGATAGAGCATCGAGGCGACCGCGTCGACGCGCAGGCCGTCGATGGCGTAGCGCTCCAGCCAGAACAGCGCGTTCGACACCAGGAAGTTCGTCACTTCGGTGCGGCCGTAATTGTAGATCAGCGTGCCCCAGTCGAGATGGCGACCCTGTAGCGGATTGGCATGCTCGTAGAGCGCCGTGCCGTCGAAATGGCCGAGCCCGTGCGGATCGTCGGGGAAATGTCCGGGCACCCAGTCGAGCAGCACGCCGATGCCCTCGCGATGGCAGGCATCGACCAGCGCGGCGAAATCCTCCGGCGAGCCGAAGCGGCTGGTCGGCGCATAGAGGCCGGTCGGCTGGTAGCCCCAGGAGCCATCAAAGGGATGCTCGCTGACGGGAAGGAATTCGAGATGGGTGAAGCCCATGTCGCGCGCATAGGCCGGAAGCTGCTCGGCGAGCTCGCGATAGGTCAGCCATTCGTTGTCGCCCTTGCGCCGCCAGGAGCCGAGATGCACCTCGTAGATCGACATCGGCGCCGAGAGCGCGTTGATACCTTCGGGCGCCGGCTGTGGGCGCGGCAGATGCGCTTCGTCGAACACGATCGACGCCGTCTTCGGCCGCACTTCGGCGGCAAACGCCAACGGATCGGACTTCAGCGGCAGATTGTGGCCGTGCGGTCCGACCATATCGAACTTGTAGTGATCGCCAGCCTTTGCGTGCGGGATGAACAGCTCCCAGTAGCCGACGCCGCGCACGCGCATCGGGTGGCGCCGCGCGTCCCAGAAATTGAAGTCGCCGACCACACTGACCCGCCGCGCATTGGGCGCCAGCACGACGAAACCGACACCGTCGACGCCGTCGAGCGTCATGGGATGCGCGCCGAGCTTGTCATAGAGCCGCTGATGCGTGCCTTCACCGAGCAGATAGAGATCGAAATCGGTCAGGATCGGCGGAAAGCGATAGGGATCTTCGAGCTCGACGACATTGCCGCCGAACGTCGCGCGCAACTGGTAGCGCTTGGCGCCATTGGGCAGCGCGCCTGCGAACAGACCGGACTCGTGGATGCGGTCGAGCTTCGCCACCTCGCCATGCTCGCCGACTGCCTCGACTTTGGAGGCCTCGGGCAGGAAGGCGCGCACCACGCTTTTGTCGCCCTCGGGATGGAGCCCGAGATAATGGAAGGGATCGGAGTGGCGACCCTCGATGATCGCATAGGCTTCGGCGGACAATTTAGGCATGTGCTTCGCTCTCCGCATTGGACAGAATGCGAAGCAGCCCGGTCAGCGGCGCATTGAGCGCCTCCGGCCGGTGCGACAGTTCGTACTCCACCTCATCGAACGATTTATCAAGCAGGAAAAATCTTAACAGGCCGTCCGCCGAATGCGGATCATTTGTCTGCAGGCGCTGGTCGGTCATGGCCTCGCGATAGGCGGTGAGGAACGTCGCCGTGGCGCGCTCACGCCATTCGCCGAGCGCGGTCGCGAGCCGTCCTCGTTCGTCCGCCGCGCCCTTGAGCGCGCGGTCCACCGCCGCGGTCACGGCAAGGTCGATCGAGCAGACGAGGCTCGCGACGTCGCGCGCCGCGGGCGCCTTGCGCCTTCGCTCGGCCAGCGGGAGATGGGGATTGCCATCGAAGTCGATGATGAAGATGTCGTCCTTCACGATCAGAATCTGCCCGAGGCGGAAGTCGCCATGATGACGGATGTTCAACCCGCCGATGTCGGATGGCAATAGCTTCGTGAGCAAGTCGGGAAGGGTCGAACGCCGGTCCATGAGCAGGTCGACCAGCGGGCGATCGGCCTCTCGCAAGCCGTTGCGGCTTTGGGCCAGCGTTTCAAAGGTACGTTCGGCGCGCTGGTGGAGATCCTTGGCCCATTGGGCGACGTGCGCAGAGGTGACCGGCTCGGGCGCGAGATCGGGGCCCTCGGCCCTGGCGAGCGCGATATGCAGCTCAGCCAGGCGCCGGCCGGTCTGGGCGAGATAATGCAGATAGGGCACCTGGTCCTGATTCTCGCGCGGGGCTTCGCTTGCGGCGAGCAGACGCTGCTCGTCGATGTAGCGATCCAGATAGCCCGACGTCACCGCCCAACCGTCGCCCTGGTTCTCGACATAGGCATGCACGACGCCGACGGCGCTCCGCCCATTACCTTCCACCAGCTCGGCGCTGCCAAGCAGCGCGGGCGCATTGGCGTACTGGGCGACCTCGGTGAGGTAGTGGCCGAGCTCGATCTCGGGGTTGGTGCCGGTTTCGAGCCGGCGATAGATCTTGGTGACATATCGATTGTCGACCAGCGCGGTGCTGTTGGCCTGCTCGACGGCGCGGATCTGCTCCGGCTGCTTGACGGTGTCCGCACCGAAGCGGCTGGTCGGCTTGAAGTCCAGCCGAAGGTTGTTTTCCTCGACGATCAGGGACTGGCTGAGATTACGCAGGAACAGGCCGATGAAGATCTGGTCGGTCGCGACGTCGAGCAGCGTTCCTTCGCGCGCGCCCTGGCGCACCGCGGCCAGCGCCCTCGGGTTGAAGCGTTCGCGGTCGAAGCGAACCCATTCGATCTGCATCGGCATCACATAGCGCGACGTGACGCCGCGCTGCGTCGCCTCGAAGAATGCGAGCCAGGGCCGGTTGTCGCCGATGTCGCAGAACGGGACCGCCGAAGTCAGGGTCGGCCGGATCTGCGTGGGGCTGCGCTCCGGATACCAGCGGGTCCGCGACAAGAATCCCGGCAGCACGTCGCGCTCGAAGACGCCGCGCTCGCGCGCAAGCGAGACCCAGGTCGAGTTGACCGGCACGACCAGCGTCTCGAATTCGGGCACCGCGCGCGGCGTCACCGGCTCGGACTTGTCACGCTCGCGGAGCTGGAACCAGTAATAGCCATAGGGCCCCAGCGTGATCATGTAAGGCAGCTCGCCGATCGCAGGGAAGCGCGTGCGGCCAAGCATCTCCTGCGGGACCCGGTCTTTCCACGGCGACAGATCGAGCTCGGTCGCCTGTGCTGCGCGCGAGAGATTGGCGACGCAGAGGATGACCTCGTCGCGATATTGCCGGACATAAGCCAGCACGGAACGGTTGGCCGGTCGTATGAAGGTCATGCTGCCGCGGCCGAAGGCGAGCGTCGACTTGCGCACCGAGATCAGGCGCTTGGTGGCGCTGAGCAGCGAGGAAAGGCTGCGCGACTGCGCCTCCACGTTGACCGCCTCATAGCCGTAGACGGGGTCCATGATCAGCGGCGCGTAGAGGCGTGCCGGGTCGCAGCGCGAGAATCCGCCATTGCGGTCCGGGCTCCACTGCATCGGCGTGCGCACGCCGTTGCGGTCGCCGAGATAGATGTTGTCGCCCATGCCGATCTCGTCGCCGTAGTAGATGATCGGCGTGCCCGGGAACGACAGCAGCAGCGAGTTCATCAGCTCGATCTTGCGCCGGTCGTTGTCCATCAGCGGCGCGAGCCGCCGGCGGATGCCGAGATTGATGCGGGCCCGCGGATCGTTGGCATAAGTCGACCACAGATAGTCGCGCTCGACGTCGGTCACCATCTCCAGCGTCAGCTCGTCATGGTTGCGCAGGAACAGCGCCCATTGGCAGCTCTGCGGAATGTCGGGCGTCTGACGCAGGATATCGGTGATCGGAAAGCGGTCCTCCTGCGCGATCGCCATGTAGATGCGAGGCATCAGCGGGAAGTGATAGGCCATGTGGCATTCGTCGCCGCGGCCGAAATATTCCTGCACGTCCTCCGGCCATTGATTGGCTTCCGCCAGCAGCAGCTTGCCCTTGGAGTAGGCGTCGAGCTCCTGGCGCAGCCGCTTGATGATGGCGTGCGTCTCGGGAAGGTTCTCGTTCGAGGTGCCCTCGCGCTCGCAGAGATAGGGGATTGCATCGAGCCGGAATCCGTCGACGCCGGCGTCGAGCCAGCGCTTCATCACCTGAATGATGGCGCTGACCACCCGCGGATTGTCGAAATTGAGATCAGGCTGGTGTGAGAAGAAGCGGTGCCAGTAGAACGCGCCGGCCTCCGGATCCCAGGTCCAGTTGGATTTCTCGGTATCGGTGAAGATGATCCGCGTACCCTGATATTTCTGGTCGGTATCGCTCCAGACGTACCAGTTGCGGGCGCTCGAGCCGGGCGGGCTGCGGCGGGCGCGTTTGAACCACCTATGCTCGTCGGAGGTGTGGTTGACGACGAGCTCGGTGATCACCCGCAAGCCGCGCCGCTGTGCCTCCTGGATGAAACGCTTGAAATCCTTCATCGTCCCGAAATCGGGATTGACCGAGCCGTAATCGGCGATGTCGTAGCCGTCGTCGCGGCCGGGCGAGGGATAGAACGGCAGTAGCCACAGCGTGGTGACGCCGAGATCCTGCAAATAAGGCAGTCTTTCGGTCAGCCCGGCGAAGTCGCCGATGCCGTCATGATTGCTGTCGGCAAACGCCTTGACGTGGAGCTGGTAGATGATCGCGTCCTTGTACCAGAGCTCGTCCACGACCTCGGCAGCTTCGACCTTCTTCTCGTCAACGGAGGAAAGAACGTTCATGCCGTGGATCCTCACGCCAGGCAGCGGAACAAGAGCGCCGGATCGCGATAGGGATCGATGCGCAGCCGGATTCCGCCCCATTCAATTGCGGACTGCTCGCCCGTGAGAAGGTTCTCAACGCGCGCAATGTGGCGACGTTCCCCGTTCACGCTGGTCGTGACGCCGCCAAGCGGGAGCCAGAACTCGCGCACGTTGGGCGACAGCGCGATGGCCACGAGGACGGTATTGGTATGGTCAATCGACTCCTTGATGAAGGCGATCACGTCGCCATCGTCGATGCCGAGAAAGCGCAAATTCGACGTCTGCTGCAGCGCCTCGTTGTCGCGCCGGATGCGATTGAGCTCGGCGACATAGGACTTGATGTTGCCAGGCCGGTCCCAGTCGCGAACCCTGATCTCGTATTTTTCGGAATCGAGATATTCCTCGAGCCCGGGAACGGCCTGGTGTTCGAGCAGCTCGAAGCCGCTATACATGCCGTAACTGCCGGACAACGTGCCCGCCAACGCGACGCGCGACTTGAACATCCAGGGCTCGCCGCTCTGGAGATGATACGGCAAGACGTCAGGCGTGTTGACGAACAGGTTGGGGCGGTAGAAGTCGCGCTCGGGATAGCCGGTCATCTCAGCCAAATATTGCTCCAGTTCCCATTTTTGCGTTCGCCACGGAAAATAGCTGAAGGACTGGGCGAAGCCGAGCTTGGCGAGTCCCTTCAGCGGTTTCGGCCGGGTGTAGGTCTTGGAGAACAGGATCACCTCGGGATGCCGGCGGCGGATGTCGCGGATCAGCCACTCCCAGAAGCTGAAGGGCGCCGTGTCGTGATTGTCGATCGCAAAGATGGTCACGCCATGGTCGATCCAGAACAGCATGATGTCGCGGAAGGCGTTCCACAATTCGCTTCGGGTCAGGCAGGAGAAATCGGGAACGACGATGTCGGGATAGTCCGCTGTCCGCATCGAGCCGTCTGGCCGCCATTTGAACCATTCCGGATGCTGAGTCAGCCAGGGATGATCGGGCGAACACTGAACGGCGAAATCGAGCGCGAGTTCGACGCCGTATTCCAGACAGGTCGCAACCAGCGCACGGAAATCCTCGATGGTGCCGAGCTCCGGATGCAGTGCGTCGTGGCCGCCCTCGGGCGCGCCAATGGCATAGGGGCAGCCCGGATCGCCTGCAGCGGCGACCGGGGAATTGTTGCGGCCTTTGCGGCGGGTGCGACCGATCGGGTGGATCGGCGTGAAATAAAGCACGTCGAAACCCATCGCGGCGATGTCGGGGACACGGGCGATGCAATCCCTGAGCGTGCCGTGCTGGCCCGTACCCTTGCCCTGGCTGCGCGGCATCATCTGGTACCAGGTGCTGAAGCGTGCCTCCTCGCGGTCGACGATCAGCGGGAAGAGGGGCGAGCGGGTGAGGTCGGGCCGCGACTGGCTGTTGGCCATGGCATCCCTCAGCTCATCCGCCATCAGCGGGGTGATCTCGCCGGTTTGCAGGAAATCCTCGCATTGCCGCAGGATGATCGCGGTGGCTTCATCGTCTGTGCCATGGGCCTTGGTCAGGAGGGCCGCGCCCTCGATTGCATCGAGCGTGACATCTGCTCCGGATCGCTGCCTGAGTGTGAGCCCGTGACGCCAGGTTCCGAATTCGTCGGTCCAGGCCTCGATGGCGTAGACATACTGGCCCGGCTCGGGCGGAGTGAACGCGCCGACCCAGCGGTCATTGCCGTGATGGAGCATGGGCGTGCGCTGCCATTCCCGATCCTGCTCGCGGCGCCAGAGCAGTGCGGCGCTGGCCGCGTCGTGGCCGCCGCGGTAGATGTCCGCCCAGACGTCGACGCGCTCGCCTGCGACCCGCTTGACGGGAAAGCGGCCGCCATCGACCAGCGGATAGACGTCTTCAATAAGGAAAGTGCCGCCGGCTGCGACACTCCCGACAGTTTGAATTGTCTTGTTCACGGTGATGCCATTGACAACAAACCAGCGTCTCGTTTCCCTTGCTGGGAACCGACGCTTGGTACCTATATAGAAAGCCTCTTGTGTGTCATTAGTTCCCGTCAGGAACGATAGCCGCTGTCAGCGCGTTAATCTGGACTATCCTATTCCTCCGTCTCACAAAAATGAATGCCGCCCGCTCTTGGTGGCCTGCAAACTGCGTGCCGAATGGATCATTTAGCTGAAGCCAGAACCAAGGGCGTCCAGTCCGAATTCGTGGATGCCTTGGGCAAGCTGCGGGTCACGGCGCCCGATGCCCTCACGTCGATCCTCAATGCCCTGCCGGAGAAGCGCGCCTACCGCTTTGTCAGCGGTGCTGTCGTGGTTCGCACCGGCCGGCAGTCACGCACCGACCTCACCGAGGGCGCGGAGCTTCCGCTGCGTTGGTCCGTCGCCAACGGCGCCGTGCTGGTCGCGCAGGGCGAGGCGCGCGAGCGCGTCATTGTCTGGCCCGACAATCTGCCGTCGGGCTACCATCGGCTGAAGCTCGTCGATGCGTCCGGGGCCGAGGAAGAGGTACCGCTGATCGTGGCGCCCGAGCGGGCTTTCGCCGGCGATTTCGACCGCGGCTGGCTCCTTGCGGTGCAACTCTACAGCGTCCGCTCCGCGCGCAATTGGGGCATCGGCGATTTCACGGACCTGGCCGATCTCGTTGCGCTTGCCAACGAGCTCGGCGCCGATGGCGTCGGCCTCAACCCGCTGCATACGCTGTTCGACGACCGGCCGTCCGATTGCAGCCCCTATTCGCCGAACAGCCGGCTGTTCCTCAATCCGCTCTACATCGACGTCGAGGAGATTCCGGAGTATTCGCCCGAGCTGCTGCCGGAGGCGCGCGCGACCGCGGCATCCTTGCGTGAAGGCGACAGCGTCCGGTATCGCGAGGCAGGGCCACTGAAATGGCGCGGCCTGCGCGCCGCGTTCGAGGCGTTCAAGGCCAAGGCCGGTCCCGGGCGGCGCCAGGCATTCGATGCCTTCCGCCTCGAGCGGGGTCCCCTGTTGTCGCACTTTGCCTGTTTCGAGGTGCTGCGCCATCGCTTCACGGGACGACCGTGGTGGGAATGGCCGTCGGAGTGGCAGCGGCCGGACGAGACGAAATGCGCGGAGCTGCGCACAGGCCCCGATCACGACGAGGTCGAGTTCGTCGAGTTCGTGCAATGGACGGCCGATCGGCAGCTACAGGCGGCCAAGGAGCTCGCAGGCCAGCTCGGCATGAAGGTCGGGCTCTATCTCGACGTCGCCGTCGGCGTGCAGTCCGATGGGTTCGACGCCTGGAACGAGCAGGGCGCAATCTCCCGCCATCTCGCGGTCGGCGCGCCGCCCGATGTGCTGAACACGGTGGGCCAGGATTGGGGCCTCGCCGGCTTCAATGCCGGCGGCCTCGAGGCGCAGTCGTTCGTGCCGTTCGCTGACATGGTGGCCGCCTCGATGCGCCATGCCGGCGCGATCCGGCTCGATCACGTGCTCGGGCTGAAGCGGCTCTACCTCGTGCCGCGCGGTTTCAAGCCGGATAACGGCGCCTATGTGCAGATGCCGTTCGAGGCGCTGCTGGCGGCGGTCGCGCGTGAGAGCGCCGCTCACAAATGTATCGTGATCGGCGAGGACCTCGGCACCGTGCCCGAAGGTTTTCGCGAGACCATGCAGGACTGGGGCATCTGGTCCTATCTCGTGATGATGTTCGAGCGCGATGACGCCGGCCGCTTCCGCAATCTCGATCATTACCGTTCCAACGCGCTGGTCACGTTGAACACGCATGATCTCTGTACCTATGCCGGCTGGCGCTCGTTCAGCGATCTCAAGATGAAGCTCTCGCTCGGGCTCGATCCCGGCGAGAACGAGGAGGCGCGCTGGCACGCCCTCGGGATGCTCGACGAGATCCTGCGCTTCAACTCCATTCAAGCCAATGATCTCTATTCTGTGCTGGCCTTCCTGTCCCGGACGCCATCGCGCCTTCTCGCGGTGTCGCTCGAAGATCTCCTTGGCGTGGTCGACCAGCCCAACATCCCCGGCACGATCGACGAGCACCCCAACTGGCGCCAGCGGCTGCCGGTCGTGCTGGACAAGATTGCGTCGAGCATCGATCGCGCCGCTCTGAAAGCAGCAACGCGGGAGCGCTCGCACCGTTAGAGTCCGGCAACGACAATTTCAGGTGGGTCACACGGAATTGTCACAGAAGATCGAAGACTATGCGCTGATCGGCGATTGCGAGACCGCGGCCCTCGTCGGCCGCGACGGCTCGATCGACTGGCTGTGCTGGCCCGCCTTCGATTCCGACGCCTGCTTTGCTGCGATCCTCGGCACCAGAAGGAACGGGCGCTGGCAGATTGCCCCAAGCGAAGCACTCACGGCCCGCTCCCGCCGCTATCTCGGCAGCACGCTGATCCTTGAGACCCGTTTCGAAACGGCCGGCGGCTCTGTCGCCTTGATCGACTTCATGCCGCTGCGCGGCAAGGCGTCCGACATCGTGCGGCTGGTACGCGGCCTGAAAGGCCGCGTCAAGCTCAGGATGGAGCTCATCATCCGCTTCGGCTTCGGCGTCGATATTCCCTGGGTCAGGCGGACCGAGGATCGATCCGCCGTGCTTGCGATCTGCGGGCAGGACATGACGGTGCTCCGCACGCCCGTTGAGACTCGCGGCGAGGATCTGACCACCGTGGCTGAGTTCGAGGTCAACGCGGGCGAGACAGTTCCGTTCGTGCTGACCTATGGCCCGTCGCATCTCGCGCCGCCCGAGGCAATTGACCCCGAGCGCGCATTCGCGGAGACAGAAGCCTTCTGGAAGGACTGGTGCAGCCACGGCAATCGCGACGGCGAGTATCACGATCTCATCATGCGTTCGCTGATCACGTTGAAGGCACTGACTTTCGCTCCGACCGGCGGCATCGTCGCGGCGCCCACGACCTCGCTGCCCGAGAAGCTCGGTGGCGCCAGAAACTGGGACTACCGCTTCTGCTGGCTGCGCGATGCGACCTTCACGCTGCTCGCGCTGATGAACTCGGGCTATACCGAGGAAGCATCCGCCTGGCATAGTTGGCTGCTGCGCGCGGCCGCCGGTGCGCCGGACCGCATGCAGATCATGTACGGAATCTGGGGCCAAAGGCGGCTGCTCGAATGGGAGGCGGAATGGCTCGACGGCTATGAGGGCGCGAAGCCGGTTCGCGTCGGTAATGCCGCGCACGCGCAATTGCAGCTCGACGTCTATGGCGAGCTGATCGACGCGCTCCACCAGTCGCGCATGGCGAAGCTGAAGCTTGACGACCAGAGCTGGGCGCTGGAATGCACCGTGCTTCAGCACCTGGCCGAGGTCTGGGACCATCCCGACCACGGCATCTGGGAGCGGCGCGATAAGCCCAAGCATTACGTCTTCTCGAAGGTGATGACCTGGGTTGCCTTCGACCGTGGTATCAAGAGCGCCGAGACCTTCGGCTTCAAGGCGCCGGTATTGCACTGGTGTACCTTGCGCGATGCCATCCACCGCGATGTATGCCAGAAGGGCTTTGATGCGCAGTTGAACAGCTTCGTCGAATCCTACGGCTCGAAACTGCTCGATGCCAGCTTGCTGTTATTGCCCGCCGTCGGTTTTCTTCCGACAAACGACCCGCGCGTCCGCGGTACCATCGCGGCGGTCGAACAGCACCTGATGCGCGACGGATTTGTGCTGCGGCATGATCCCCGCGAAGTGTCCGAGGAGATCCAGCCGATCGAGGGTGCGTTTCTCGCCTGCAGCCTATGGCTTGCAGACGCCCATGCGCTCGCCGGCGACCTCGACAAGGCGCAAGTTCTGCTCGATCGCGTGGTCGGCATCGCCAACGACGTCGGACTTTTAGCGGAGGAATACGACTCTCTGGCGCGACGCCAGACCGGCAATTTCCCGCAAGCGCTGACCCACATCGCGCTGATCAATACGGCACACAATTTGTCGGCAGCGCGGACGCGCAGCGAGAAGCCGGCGGTGCAGCGGTCGCAGTGACTGCCGTGCCTCCTGTCGAAATTCAGGCTGCAGGCCTCGTCATGCCGGACGTCTGTGGCGCGAGATCCGGGCACAGCACGAGCTTGCCCTCTAGGCCACCGGCTTCGAGGTGTCGGTGCGCCTCGGCAACTTCATCCAGCGAGATCCGCGCGGCAATGCGCGGCTGGATGGCGCCACTGGCCAGCAGAGTGAACAGGCGCTTCAGGTCTTCCGTAAACCATTGAGGATGCTGCAGCCGCATCGCGTTGATCGAGTAGAAGAAGGCACGCCTGCCGCCGGGCAACCACCGCCAGAGATAGAGCCGCGCGATCCACATCAGCATGGTGAGCATCCGTCGCCGATCCTGCACGCCCGCCGAGTAGCCATAGGCGCAGAGCAGACCGCCGCGCTTGAGCGCTGAAAATGATCGGCGATAGCCATCCTCCCCGATGCCATCGAAGACAACATCAAATCCGCCTGGCAGGACGTGCGTGAAATCTTCGCGCTGATAATCAATCGGCCTAGCCCCGAGCTCGCGGATCAGCGCTGCGTGCCTTCCATGGGCTCCGCCCCACAGCTGAAGTCCGGCCATGCTACCGAGTACGAGAAGCGCCTGTCCGACCGCTCCGGCAGCACCATGCACCAGCACGCGCTGCCCCGGCTGCACCCGCGCGGCGCGGTGCAGGAGCTGATATGCGGTCATCCAGCTGAGGATCAGCGCCGCCGCTTGCGCCGAATCTATGCCCACTGGCACGCGGGTCAGGTGGCGCGCCTGGAGCGTGCGATAGGCAGCATTCGATCCGAGCACGGTCATGTCGGCCACACGGTCGCCAAGCTGAAATCCGCTCACGCGATCGCCGAGCTGATCGATTTCCCCAATAACATCGTAGCCCATGACCAGCGGTGGCCGACGGGAGGCGGTTTGCGGGTAGAGATGCCGTCGGATCAGAGTATCGGTGTATTCAAGCCCCGAGGCGAGCACACGGACCCGCACCTCGTCGGCTCCAGCCGTCGGCAGCGGGGCGTCGACGACTTCCAGCTCCTCAGGTCCGCCAAAGCGGCGAAGCTGAACAACGCGGTTGCGCGGCTCGATCACACGCCGATCCCTGCAAACTCAGATTCGAAAACTGCGTCACGAGTATTGCAATTTGATAGTCCGACACCCTCAGGTCTCTTGGAAAGAATCAGCTCGAAATCGGGTCTTGTAATTGATACAGATCAATTCCGCTCGTGGGCCCATACCAGACATCGCGATCGGTCGCTTCAATGGACTTCTCGGCAGCAGAGCGGACGTCTCGGGAATTGCTTCAAGGATAATGGGCAAGCGCCTTAGCCGATCCCGTTCCGCTTCAGGATCATCTCGATCGCGCCGGCGAAGCCTTCCTGCTCGTTGGTCGCGGTCACGTGCAACGCCTGCTGCTTGACGTTGTCGGAGGCATTGCCCATGGCAAATGAAAGGCCGCTGACGCGGAACATCGCGAGGTCATTCTGCATGTCGCCGATGGTGGCGACCGCGTCGGTCGAGATGCCGAGGCGTTTGGCCATCGCCTGCACGAAGGTGCCCTTGTTGAAACCGGGCGGCGTGATGTCGAGGTAATAGGTTTGCGAGCGGACCGCGGTCGCCTCGTCGCCGAGTGCCTCCTGCATCACCTTCTCGCAACGCTCAAGGCCCGCCGCATCGGCGCTCGCGCCGACGATCTTGCAGCCGTTCGCGAGGTATGGCGCAAAATCCGCCACGACGGTCGGGTCGGACCGAATGGTGTGCTGCTCGTGCGCGACGTAAGCGCCCTTTGGATTGTCAATCAGCCATTTGTCGGCGGTGAAGACCCAGATGTCGGCGCCGAACTCGCGGAGTATCTGCAGGCAGCGCTCGGCCGCCGCTTTCGGGATCAGGTGCTGCTCGACCGGCTTCATCTGTGGATCGATGATCGAGGAACCGTTGAACGGACCGACCGGCAGGGTGATCGCGAGCGGCTCGATCAAAAACCGCATGCCGATCGCAGGACGGCTCGAAGTGATGGTGAAACCGATGCCGGCCTTGTGCAGCCGCTGCACCGCGGCCCTGGCGCGGTCGGTCAGCGTCTTGTCCTTGGTCAGCAGCGTGCCGTCGACGTCGGAAACCACGAGTGAGATGGGCGTCATGACATGGCCTTGTGCTTCTCGCTGCCGAATTTCAACTGTCGCAAGGCGCCATCCACGATCGTCTCGACGGTCTCGTCGATCGAGACCGTGATCACGTGTTCGCTCGCTTCCGGCGGCTCCAGTGTTTTGAACTGACTGGTGAGCAACTCGGGTGGCATGAAATGGCCCTTGCGGTGGGCGAGCCGGTCGGCGATCAGCTCCTGGGTGCCTTTCAGGAAAATGAAACGAACGTCGTCGCGGCCGCGCAGGAGCACGTCGCGATAGGTGTGCTTCAGCGCCGAGCAGGCGATGATGACATGACCGTCCGCCTTGCAGGTGCGCTCGATCTCGTCGGCGATGGCATTGAGCCACGGCCAGCGGTCCTCATCGGTCAGCGGATGACCGGCGGCCATTTTCGCGACATTGCTCGCGGGGTGAAAGCTGTCGCCGTCCGCGAAACGCCAGCCGAGACGCTTGCCGAGTGCCTCCGCGACCGTGCTCTTGCCCGAGCCCGAGACGCCCATGACGATTAATGCGCAGGGTAGTTCAGTGCCCGCCACGAAGGTCCTCCGGAAGCGCGGCTTCGTCGACCAGCCAGACGGTCTCGCCGTTAGAGCGCGCGCGTGTTGCGGGCAGATTCTCGCCATTGAGCAGGCGCGTCAAGATCGGCCGCTTGCCGGCGCCTTCGATTTCAAACAGCATTTCGCGGCAGGAGGCGAGCGCCGGCAATGTCAGGGTCACCCGCGGCACGAAGGGCGCGACATTGGCCTTGGGCACGCCGACCACCCAGCGGTCGGCTTCCTCGATCGCGGGGTAGCCGGGAAACAGCGACGCGGTGTGGCCGTCGGGACCCGCGCCCATCAGGACGAGGTCGAACAGCGGCTTGGACGGGGCGAGACGGTCGGCCCCGTAGAACGTCTGCAGCTCCCGCGCATAGGCGGCCGCGCTCTCGTCCGGTCCACCGGCCGTGGTCGGGATGGGATGGATGTTGGCCGGCGGTGCATCGCGGTCGAGAAACGCCGCGCGCGCAACGTTCATGTTGTTGAGGGGATCGCTGTCCCGCACGAAGCGCTCGTCACCGATGAACCAGTGCACGCGCTTCCACGGAAGTTGGCTGCGATACGCGTCGCTTCCGAGCAACTGATAGAGTTGCTTCGGGCTCGATCCGCCGGTGAGGCAGATCGCGATGCGGCCCGGATTGGCCGATATCCGCGCCATCACCCGTTCGGCAGCTGCACGCGCGAGCGCCTCGCCATCAGCGACGACGATCAGCCTGGGCTGGTCAGCACGTGCCATCAGGTGAACTTCCGCCAGCTTCGCCCGTCTCGCCTGAGCAATTCGTCGGCGCCGAGCGGGCCTTCGCTTCCAGCGCGGTAGAGTTCGAGGCCACTGGCGCCCGCCTTCCTCCATGCATCGAGTAGCGGCTGCACCGCGCGCCATCCCGCCTCGATGGCGTCGGCACGCTGGAACAGGATGTTATCGCCGATCATGCAGTCGTAGATCAGCGTCTCATAGCCGGTGCTGGGCTCGGCCTTGAAATAGTCCCCGTACCGAAATTTCATCTCGACGCCGTCGATCGAAACGCTGGGGCCAGGCAGCTTGGCGTTGAACTGCAGCTCGATACTTTCGGTCGGGGCAATACCGATGGTCAGGAAATTCTGCGACAGCCGATCGATCGGCGTGCCGCTGAACATCGCGAGCGGCGCCTGCTTGAACTTGATCGCCACTTCCGTGCGCTTGCTGGCGAGTGCCTTGCCGGTGCGCAGATAGAAAGGGACGCCGGCCCAGCGCCAATTGTCGATGGCGAGCTTCAGCGCGACAAAGGTCTCGGTGGTGCTGTCCCGATTGACCTCGGGAGTGCCGCGATAGTCGGAAAGCTCCTCGCTGCCGACACGGCCTCCCACATATTGCGCACGGATCGAGTTCTTCAGTGCTTCGGCCTCGGTCTGCGGTTGGATTGCTGCCAGCACCTCGGCCTTCTCGTTGCGCACCGCGCGCGCCTCGAAACGCGTTGGCGGCTCCATCGCAACCAGCGACAAGAGCTGGAACAGATGATTCGGCACCATGTCGCGCAATGCGCCGGTCGAATCGTAGAAGCCGCCGCGATGGCCGACGCCGAGCCGTTCCTCCACGGTGATCTGGATGTGATCGATATGGTTGCGATTCCAGATCGGCTCGAACATGCCGTTGGCAAAGCGCAACACCAGGATGTTCTGCACCGTCTCTTTGCCGAGGTAGTGATCGATTCGGTAGATCTGGTGTTCCTCCATGATCTTCAGCAGCTCGGCATTCAGCGCGCGCGCCGAGGCGAGGTCGGTGCCGAAGGGCTTTTCGACCACGAGTCGCCGCCAGGCGCCGTTGTCTTCCTTCATCAGT